>JBIOXP010000248.1:0-11020 GCA_044869705.1 Binatia bacterium
TTCGTTCATCCGAACGAGCTTTTCGACGGCGCGGTCACGGTCGATACGACCCGGTCCGGGCGCGGTTATTACCCGACGACGTGGGACTGGCAGAATCATCCACTGGTGTTGGAACTCTCTGCGGCGCACGGCAACCGATTGAATTTTGCCGGTGTGGTGTTGCAACGAATTCGCTTCGAAACCAGCCACGGCAAAGAGGTCGGTGCACAAAACGCCGCGCTTCTTGCCAAAGCCATGGGCGCCGAAGGAGTACTCGTTACCTGGATCGGCGGTGGTAATGCCTTCGTCGATGTGATGTTGACCGTGCGCGCTTGCGAGCGCAGCGGCATCAAAACCACGCTCGTGACGTACGAGAACGGCGGGAAGGAAGGCAAAGACAGCCCGATTTTGTTCTATGTCGATGAAGCCAGCGGCGTGGTCAGCACGGGCGCGCTCGATCGGCCTTTGGAGCTTCCCGCGGTGGATAATGTGATCGGTCCATACGAACAGATCAAAGTTTTTCCCTTTCCCGGTGCCGCTCCTGTGGCCGCGCATGCTGCTTTATCCTTGGAAGCGAGAGATGTCATGATCGGCGGAGCGGACATCTGGGGACAGGCAAACTGGAGATGCGCGGAGTATTAATGGTTCAACGCGTTCGAGCCGTTTATCGCTGCGCTCCATTCAAATACGGTTTTGAAGTTGTTGACCGGTTTAGAAGCATTGATGTCTGGAGGCAAGAGCGATGATCAAAATCGTTCATTTCGTGAACCAGTTTTTTGCCGGCGTCGGCGGAGAAGACAAAGCGAGCTTGCCGGTTTCGAGCAGCGACGCCAGCACCGGAGCGAGCCGAGCTTTGGCGCAAAAACTCGGCGATCAGGGACAAATCGTGCGCACAGTTTACGTCGGTGACAACTACTTTCACGAGCATAAAGAGGCCACGCTGAAGGAGATCATCGATGCCATACGGGCCGCGGAACCGGAGGTTTTTGTTGCCGGTCCAGCTTTCAATTCCGGCCGCTACGGGTTCGCCTGTGTCGAGCTTTGTAACGCTGTCGCCAATGAGCTCGGCATTCCGGCAATAACCGCGATGCACGAAGAGAATCCTGGCGTGGGACTCTACAAAGAATTTCTCAATGCGCGGGTTTTTTGTTTACCGACAACGGAGTCGACTACCGGCATGAACGACGCGATGACACGACTGGCCAGCTTCGCAGTGCGGCTCGGACGCGCGGAAGATATCGGTCCGGCTTCGAAGGAAGGCTATATCGGCCGTGGAATTCGACGGCTCGTGAAAGCGGATAGAAGCGGCGCCGCCCGCGCGGTCGATATGCTGCTAAAGAAAATCGCCGGCGCGCCTTTTGAAACCGAGCTCCCGATGGAGGAGTGGGAAGACGCGCCTGCGGCGCCGCGGCTTGGCAATATCAAAGACAGCAATATCGCGGTGGTGACCACGAGCGGAGTGGTTCCCTGGGGCAATCCGGATAAATTCAAGACCTATCGCAACACACAATGGCGCAAATACAACATCGCCGAGTTGAAAGAGCTCGAGCCGGGCAAGTGGGAAGCCGTGCACGGCGGCTACAACGTCGCCTATATGAATCAGAACCCGCACTACGGAGTGCCCCTGGATGCCTTGCGCGGATTGGAGTCGGAGGGAGTGATCGGGCCCGGAAAGCTTTATCCTGCCTATTACGTGATTCCGGGAAACCAGGGATCACCGGCAGTGATGCGGCGCGTTGGTCAAGAGATCGCCGCCGACCTGAAAAAGGACAACGTCGAAGGAGTGATCTTCGTCGCTACGTGAGGGACCTGCAGTCGCAGCGGCGCTGTGATGAGCAAAGAACTGGAAAAGGCAGGACTGCCGGTAGCATTGATTAGCGCGATGTTTCCCGTGGCGCAGCAGGTGCGCGCGAATCGCATCGTCAAAGGCGTGAGTATTCCGCATCCGTGCGGCGACCCCAGTCTCCCAAAAGAGCTCGACGCGCGTTTACGCCGGGAGATTATCCGCACCGCGCTCAAGGCCCTCGAATCTGATGTTGGCGGGCCGACGATATTCTCGCCCGAGGCCGCCATGGGCGGATAAGGCGGCCGCTATTAAAAACAGAAATCTATCGCTTGCATTCGCTGAGTCGCTCGCCGGTGACCGATCTGAGCACTCTGTGAGCGCTTCATATGGCCCTAGGTTATTGCGGATCACTCCGCTCGCGCTCAGGTCGTCACGGGCGCGCTAGCCTGCGTTGACTCGCGCGAACCGCCACCTTATATCTATTGGGATGAAATTCGGAGGTCATGCATTCTGATGGCGCGGAAAGTCATGAAATTCGGCTCCCATTACTTACCTACTTATGTTCCAGAGCTCGACGGCTCGGTCTCGGAATTCTACCAGAAAATGTTTGAGCAGATGGAAGAGATGGACCGTCTCAATTACGATCATATTTGGGTGACCGAGCATCACTTCGCACATTACGGCGGCGATCTGCCGCACCCGCCGACTTTCATGTCCGCGATCGCTCGTACGACCAAGAAAATTCGCCTCGGTGTCGCGATCAATGTGTTGCCCTTGCACAACCCGATCGATGTGGCCGAATCCTATGCGATGGTCGACGTGATCTCCAGTGGGCGGCTGGATTTCGGCGTCGGCAAAGGCAGCGAAGCGCACGAATACAAGAAATTTGGTGTCGATCAGAAGCAGGCGACCACTCGTATGTACGAAGGCGTGCAAGTGATGCTGCAGGCATGGTCGGACAAGCCGGTGAATTTTTCCGGCGAGTTTTATCGATACCAGAACGTTCCGGTTTTTCCGAAACCCGTGCAAAGACCTCATCCTCGATTTTGGGTTGGCTGCGCGCGCAGCGAAGATAGCTTTCGCTGGGCCGGAGAAAACGGGTTTAATCTGATGACGCTGCCATATCTTTACCGCGAGCCGCACATGCTGCCGAACTTCATCAAAGCTTATCGGAGCGCCCTGACGGCCGCGGGCCACGATGCCGGCAAGCAAGAAATCCTAGGCAAATTTCACATTTATGTGTCGAGCAGCCTGGAAGATGCGATCCGCGAAGCGGAGCCTTACCTGATCAATTACTTCGATGTGCACAAGGCAGCCGATCTCGAGCGCCAGGAGCAGGGACTATTGACTCAGCGCGACGCGCGGACTCAGCTGGAGCAGGGTTTCGTGCTCGCCGGCGATCCCAAGCGGGTCGCCGACACGATTCGAAAATGGAGTGAAGACGTCGGATTGACGACGATCTCCGGCACGTTTCATTTTGGCGGTATGCCGCAGGATCTGGCATTAAAAAACATCCGCCTGTTTGCGGAAAAGGTGATGCCGGAATTCAAGTAGGATCCGAAGGTATGTTCAAGCCGTTAAACCTGTTCGAACTGTTCAAGCCGTAGAGAGCCTATGCGGAGCGGAATCAAGAACGCTTCAGCGCGCCGGCAAATAGGAAAAGTCGAATACCTGATTGGCCGCAATTTCTTTGGTGATGCCCTCGGTTTGCCTGGCATCGCGAATCGTGTCGGCGACCAGTTGCGCATCGACCTTGCCGTCGGCTGTTTCCACCTGCTTGTGCTGGTCAAAAATCTTTGACAGCAAGTCGTCGTCTTCTAAGCGCATCGCCCGTTTGATCGTCGGCATGACTTTGGCCTTGTTCTCCCTGGCAAAGGCTCTGGCGCGCATCAGTGCGCGGGTGAGCCTGCGCACTTGATCCGGCGAGCGTTCGAGGGTTTCGCCAAGCGTTGCGACGCCCGTGCTTGGCAGGCGCACGTAGTTTCCCGAGAACCCCAAGTTGTTCAAGCCCTCACGATAAGCCAAGAAGTTGAATGGCGGATTGAGCATGGCTGCAGCGACCCGCTTGGTTTTCAGCGCCGAGATCATCGCGGTCTGGCCAGGGATCGTGATGATCGTGATGTGGTTAAGATCGAGCTTTGACTGCGTCAACATGCGCCGCATGATAATGTCCTGAAGGCCGCCCCGTGAAGAGATCGCCACCACTTTTCCCTGGAGATCCGCGATCGAGTTTATTCCCGGCGCGCCGACGAGGTCTTGGAGCGGTCGGTCGACGAATAACATGACAACTCGTACGTTGATGCCGCGGATCGCTGCCGCAACAGCGGAGCCGATGGTTGCGGCATATTGGATATCGCCGGCAAGGAGAACTTTGATGTTGAGCGATGCCGGCATGACTACCATCTCTGCGTTGAGCGCTTCTTGCTGGAAAAATCCGTGATCGCGCGCGACAAAAAACGGCATCGCCGTGATGGTGACG
Organism: Binatia bacterium; assembly: GCA_044869705.1. Taxonomy (GTDB): domain Bacteria; phylum Desulfobacterota; class Binatia; order UBA9968; family UBA9968; genus DP-20. The sequence continues at coordinate 4,245 of JBIOXP010000248.1, forward strand.
GAGGGCAAACCGATTTTTATGTTCTCGGCGTGAGCTTGGCAAAAAGAAAGTAGAACCAGTAGTTCCAGGAGAGCGGCACGGAGTGACCCCAAAGCACGCGAGCTTACACTGTGGTTTCGAGCGTTAGCGAGAGATCTTGAATCCATCGCAGTCGCTCGGGATGACAAAATTGAGAATGGAAATGGACAAGCCACCGACAAACGCAGCAACAGACGGGAGGATGAACGGTCGAGCGTCGAAAGCATAGGAAATCGTCTCAATCCAACGGATAAAGACGGCGAACGTTGTCGTTTAAAATTTTTCTTTTTGTTTCTTCGCTGAGCTGCGCATGATTCACGATGGGTTCGGCGGCGCCGGGAAAGCGACTATCGAAATGACTGTAATCGGAAGCGAAGACGATCCAATCATTCCCAATCACGTCAACGACATGGGCGAGCTCTTTCTCATCGGGCTCGCAGGAGAAATAGAGTTGGCCGCGTTGCAAGAGCTTGCTCGGCTCAGTTTTCAACGCGGGCAGTTGCACACCGAGCACTTCATAATGCTCGTCCATTCTGTCTAACCAGTAGGGAATCCAACCGCAGCCCGATTCCAAAAAGACGAAGCGCAGCTTGGGGAAGCGCTCGAGCACTCCTTCGCCGATGATCACGGCTAAAGCGATCATCTGCTCGAACGGATGCCCGAATAAATGAGAATAAAAGAACTTGTCGACGCGCTCGGTACCGACCGCATCGGAGCCGTAGCGGCCGAGGAACATGTGCACACAGATGGGGATGTCGAGTTTTTCCGCTTCCGCATAGAGCGGAAAATAATAAGCATCGCCGAGATGGCGGCCCTTCACATTCGGAAACAGCGATGCGCCGACAAAGCCCAGCTCCTTCACGGTTCGGCGCAGCTCGTCCACGCTGGCGTCGATGCTCTGTTGTGCCAGCGCCGCGGTGCCTTTGATGCGTTTCGGATCTGCCGCGCAATATTCGGCAAGCCAGGTGTTGCGCGCCGTCGCGAGCGCCGCAGCAAGTCCGCCATCCTCGAGAGCGGGAAGTGTGCCCGCCAGCCCCGCGCCAAAAAGCACCGCGACATCGATTCCCTCGCTGTCCATGTCGACGAGGCGCGCTTTTGGATCGGTCATTCCCGGACGGCGCGGATGTGGACGGTTATAGGGTCCCCCGACGCCGATTCCCAATCCACTCGGTCGCGGCCAAGCTTTGTTTTCGATCACGGTTCTGAGCTGGCCATTGCCGCTCGGACGCCGCTCAGGCGCCCGGCTCTTATAGACTGGCGGCAAGCGCTCTTTCCAGTCGATATGGTTTTCTTCAACGTGGCCGTCGGCATCGACGGTGGGAAATTTTGCCATTGCCGGCTCCTAAAATCACGTGTTCAACAGCGCGGGAAAAAACACTTCGTCGATTGTTGCGCGCTTTTTCGTCAAACCTTCCTCGTTGGAATTGCCAAACAGCATTTCCAACATTGTGCGATTTTTACTGATGCCAAACGGAAACGGATCATCGCCGAAAATGGCTGCCTGGCGCGCGCGATCCATGGATGGAAAGTAAAGATACGCCGGTGTGGCGAAGTTTGCGTGTTCATAGGCCGTTTGCTTGCTCTCACTAAAAATTTTGTAAAGCTCGGCTGCGAGCCAGGAGTTCTCTTCGAGCAAACGGCGTTGAGCCACAATCACATGATTGGCCGGAACAATACCGGTCTTTTGAAAAAATGCTTCCACAACCGAACGGCCGGCATCAGGAAAGAGTTTTTTTAGGCGCGGGTTGCCCTCGAGCGGTGTGCCGCCATAGCGGTCGATATTCAGCTTATACAGCTTGGGATCATGGCGCGGCTCGAAACCATAGCCGGCATCGATCTCGCCGCGATCGAGCATGACATCGAAGGTCTGCGCGGCGTTGAGCCAGGTCATCGAGATGCCGGGCGGTGGTGTCGAATCGATGTTCAGCATGCCGCCATGGCTCAATTCCGGAACGCGACCGATGAACCAGGAGATTTCGCGCGGCTCAATCGAAAAAAGCTCACGCAGGAAAATTCGCATCCAGAGCGCCGCAGTCATCACATAATCGGGCACACCGATGCGCTTGCCCTTGAAATGCGCCAAGCTCGCGATTCCTGATTGTGTGTTGACGAAGAGCCCGAGCCAGACGAACGCTTTTGCCGGAAAGATCGGCAGAGCCGCCCATTGCCAGCGGTTGCCGCCGGCGCGCTCACGCGTGATGAGATACTCGGATAACGACATTTCGAATACGTCGAATTCGTCATTCTTCAGGTTGCGGAAAAAAAGTTCCGGCGGCGTGGTCACAGTAATGTCGAGATCAAGCCGAGGCGACGTGACGCTTTTCTCGACGAGCGGCTCGAAACGAGGATTTTTAGTGACGCCGATTTTTAATTTCAGCATAGGAGCTTCTCGCTTGTGTTTTTATCCTACATACGACGAGCCGACGGAGAACTCAAACCGTGATCGTCGCTGCATCGTTCCTCGGTGACGCTCTCCCATAATGGAACGCGCGCTTCTTGGACTTTTGCTGAGACATCTAGATTTCGCATGGAGCGTGGTGCGCGCTCGTTGCCAGTACGTCAAAAACCTGCCGGTCTGATTGGACTTTGGCCATGCCATCGGATATGACGGGAAAATCCAGCGTTGCGAATTGGCGGAGGCCGTCAAAATGAAAATTTGTCACTACAATAATCAGCAGGCCGGTGTGGTGGTCGGCGATAAAGTCAAAAATTTTGGCGACAATTTGATTAAAGCCGGGTTGGCGCGTCAGGGTTACACGATGCTCGAAATCATCGATGCACTGGCGAACAACCCGGCAGCCATGCAAATTGCCCGGGACGCGGCTCAGAGCTCAGGGGGGATCGATTTGAGCTCGGCCAAGCTCCTCGCGCCGATTCAAAATCCGGGATCACTTTGGGCCGCCGCGGCCAATTATTACGCGCACCGCGCGGAGATGGTCGACCGCATGGGCAGCGCCAATAAAGAAATCAAGAATAAAGATGATCTGATGGCGGAGTTTTTTCTCAAGACGACTTCCTCGATCATCGGTCCGGGCGACACGATTATTTTGCCCAAAATATCCAAGCTCGTGGATTTCGAGTGCGAGCTCTGTGCGGTGATCGGCAAGCGCGCGCGCAAGGTCAGTGAAGCGCAGGCGTTGGATTATGTGTTCGGATACATGATGTGCTGGGATATCAGCCAGCGCGATCCGTGGGGCAAGGGCATGCACAACACGCGAAATATTCGCAAAGGATTCGATACCTTTAGCGCGCTTGGACCGTGGATCGTCACAAGGGACGAAGTCGATGAGCCGCAAAACCTTTCGATCAAAGTTTTACAAAACGGCAAAGAAGCGATGACGGCGCACACCAGCGACATGATCTGCGGTCTGCGCGAGCACATCCGTTTTTTGACGAGCTGTTTGACGCTTCGCCCCGGAGACTTGATCACGACCGGTACGCCGGCGGGGGTCAGTAAACTTCACGATGGCGACCGTCTGCACGGAACCATCGAAAAAATCGGCAGCATGGAACTTTTCGTCAAAGACGACGAATAATGCCCAATTAGCTCAGGAGTTTTTTATGCCAGCGGCGCCCAAGGCCAATCCGCCTATTCGTACTTTGCTCGGTCCGGGACCGAGTCCGGTTCACCCGCGCGTTCTCGAAGCGCTCTCACTTCCTGTCATAGGTCATCTCGATCCGAAATTCCTCGAGATCATGGATCAGACGATGGCGATGCTCCGGGAGGTGTTTCAGACGAAAAATCGTCTGGCGCTGCCGATGTCGGGGACGGGCAGCGCGGGCATGGAGACTTGCTTCGCGAACCTGATCGAGCCCGGCGAAGCGGTGTTGATCGGCGTCAACGGTGTCTTTGGCACGCGCATGATCGATGTCGCACAGCGCTGCGGCGCTCAAGTCGATAGCATCGAAGCCGAATGGGGCACGGCGCTCGATGCGCAAAAATTCAAGGACATGGTCGGCAAAAAGAAATACAAAGTTGCCGCGGTCGTGCATGCGGAGACCTCGACCGGCGTTTTACAACCGCTCGACGATATCGCCAGAGTCGTGCGCGAGAGCGGCGCGTTGTTTCTCGTGGATACCGTGACCTCGCTCGGCGGCGCGCCGGTAAGGGTCGATGAACTGGCGATCGACGCCTGTTATAGCGGGACGCAAAAATGTCTGGGTTGCCCGCCCGGATTATCGCCGGTCACGTTCAGCGACCGCGCCGTGGAGGCGCTGCGCAAGCGGAAAAGCAAAGTCCAAAGCTGGTATCTGGATCTTTCCATGATCGAAAAATACTGGGGCAGTGAGCGCGTCTATCATCATACTGCGCCGATTTCGATGAACTATGCCCTGCATGAATCGCTGCGCATCGTGCTCGAAGAAGGTCTGGAAAAGGCCTGGCAACGCCATCGGCAGGTGCACGAAACTTTCATCCGCGAGATGCGCAAGCTCGAGCTCGAGCCTGCGGTTGCCGAATCGATCCGCGCGCCCATGATTAACACGCTGAGAATTCCTGAAGGGGTTGACGACGCCAAAGTCCGGCAACGTTTGTATGACGATTTCGATATTGAAATCGGCGCCGGCCTGGGGCCGCTCAAAGGAAAAGTCTGGCGCATCGGATTGATGGGCCACGGTGCGCGAACAGAGAATGTGGATATTCTTTCGCGGGCGTTGAAGCAGCTGATCTAGCTCGGTTGCTGGTAGGATTCGCCGTATCGCGCAAAAAAGACTCAGCAACGCATCTAGGGGTTCTAATCTCGTGATCGCGGCGCGGACCCGGAGGTCGTATTCGGCGGAGTGATTGTCGAGGGTGTCTCGTTTACCTGGCCGTCACGTCAAGCGGTGTTACAAACTCTTTCCGAATATAACCCGTCTGGCTGCCGTCGGCCGGCCGAATTTCCAACCAGTCGCCGAGCTTTTTTTGCACTACTACTTTCGTCCCGATCGTAAAGGAAGTCAGGGCGGGAGCGCTGAAGTTCGGCTCTTTGCGCAGCAAGGTCGCGTATTTGATCTGGTAAACTGGTCCGCTCGGGGGATTCCCAGGCGCTCCTCGCGTCGGAGCCGATGTGGTTTTCACGTTCGCCGGTAAACTCGGCCCGCTTCGCAGAGCGCCTTTAGCCATGGGGGCGGGCTGAACCATGCTTCTGTCATTCGTCATTGCGGTCGCCTTTTCCCACCGAACCAAAGTGGTGATGTCCATCCCTTGATGCACGAAGAGCAAGGGGCAATTCACCCTGAGACTTTCCGAAACAATATCGTTGAAAGACCACTTGGCGACTTCGGCGATGACTGCTTTTTTAAATTCAGAGTCGGCGATTTTCGAACCCGTTTCCTTGACTTGAACGATGTCGCCGGACGGCGTGATGTCGAGTTGCAGGAAAATTACGCCGGCGAGGCTGGGATTTCTGGCGACTTCGACGCGGTAAAGTTCGCGCACGTTCTGCAGTTGATTTTCAATTCGCAGAGCGATCTTGCCTTGAGAAAGTGCTTCATCGCGGGCATCGATCACATTGAAGCCGAGCTCCTGCGCGAAAAAAACCATATTGTCTAGGGCAAAATTCATCGCGCGCAAAGGTTTCTTACTCTCTTCCGGGTCTGTCGCGCTTGCTCGTGCGGCCGCTTCTTTCTTCGGCGCTTCGGTACCGACACCGGAGCCGAAGTAGACAATCGCAAGCCCTAGTAAACAGCCGCCGAGTCCGACAATTCCCTTTGTTCCCATGCCTGTGTTTTTCATCGTGCGTTGCTGTGCCTCCAGAAGATATGACCCAGCCGAACCAAGCAAGTTCTATACCTCAGACGGCGCACTGATTAGGTATACAGGCGAACGATGCGGCAGCATCGCATTCGGAGAGATAGCAATGGACTTTGAGGAGTATCGTAAAACCGGAATTTGACATGAATGTCTTCTGCTGTCGCAGCAAACGCGCCAGCGCTGGCGCGATGCAAAAAAGTCGTTGAACAGTTTTCGGCGGCCCGAACAATTTGCGATTGCTGGCATCTTGAACCGGACTCAATGAGCAGTCTAGTATGACGCCGCACCTGCCGGCGCGGGCGAAAGGCGCGGGCGAAAAGGGAGGCGCTATGATCGCAATTGTTTTATTGCTGTTGGTTTTTGGCCGTGGCGAATTGTTGGCACAGACGCCGTATTATCAGGGGAAGACGATTACCTTCATCGTCGGTTCAGGCGCGGGCACGGCCTACGACATGTATTCGCGCTTACTCGCGAATCAGATCGGTAAGCACATCGCGGGGAATCCGGCGGTCGTAGTGCAAAACATGCCTGCCGCAGGCGGTATGGTCGCGGCGAATTTTGTGTACGGCGTGGCCAAGCCCGACGGTTTGACCGTTGTGTCGATCAACCCGGCGCATTATTTCAATCAGTTGCAGGGCAACAAGGAAGTTAAATTCGATTGGCCGAAATTCACCTGGCTCGCCAGCTCAGATAAATCCGAGCACATGCTCTACATGCGCGCCGATGCGCCCTATAAAACGATTCAGGACGTGCGTCGCGCGACGGAACCGCCGAAATGCGGCGCCACCGGGACCGGAACGAGCGGACATTATTTTCCAAGAATGCTCGAGGAGACGATCGGCACGCGATTCAATATCGTCACCGGCTACGCCGGCGGTAATGAGATCGATCTGGCAACGGAGCGCAATGAAGTGGTCTGCCGGGCATTCACTACCGCCGCCTATTTCGCGCGTGAACCGTATCACACCTGGCGCAAGAAAAATTTTGTTCGTGTTCTACTGCAAACGGGATACAAAAAAGACCC
>JBIOXP010000249.1:0-4815 GCA_044869705.1 Binatia bacterium
CAACGCCGAAGATCGCCGCTTTTTTCCCGTCCAACAACTGCATCAAAGAGCCCCCAACGCCATTATAGATTTTCGATCCTTCGACTTTGCTCGGGATATGTTTTGGATTTTGGATTGTCGGATCAAGTTGGTTAGAAGCGAAAGTCCAAATCAAAGCTCATTTGGCCTTCTTGTTTTTGGGCTTTTCCATCAGTCCGCGTCGCCACAGATACTCTGGCTCCGCGGTCTGCTTAGCGATCCAGCGCGATAGAACAAAAAAAAGGTCGCTCAAGCGGTTAAAATATTCCAGCACATGTCGATTGATCTCTTCGCTCCGCGAGAGTCGCAGGATTTCGCGCTCGGCGCGACGACACACGGTTCGGCATTGATGCAAATAAGCACCGATCCGGCCGCCGCCCGGGAGAATGAAAGACTTGAGCGGCTCGAGATCCTGTTGGCACTGATCGATCCATTTCTCCAGGCGCGTGATTTGTTCAGCGCCGACGCGATACATGCCATCCTGAAAAGCCTCGGCCGGGGTTGCCAACTCGCCGCCCAAATCGAAAAGCTCGTCCTGAAGTTGGCACAGCACCTCATCGAGGAACTGGTGCGCATCGCCCGCATCAAGATTCTCGGCATTGAAAACACGCGCCAGTCCGACAATTGAATTAAGCTCGTCTACCGTGCCGTAGGCTTCTATGCGCGGCGAATCTTTGGCCACTCGTTTGCCGGCGACGAGAGCGGTTTCGCCTTTATCGCCGGTGCGGGTATAAACCTTCGTAATTCTGATCATGAGTTGGTTTTCTGTAACGCCGAACTTTTCTTCGGCAACTCGCGCTACCTCATCCTTATAGCTTTTTCTGCCATATAAGATAAGCGGGGATGCCGAGGCAAACGATAAACAAGCCGATCAATGACTCATAGGGCTTTTCAGTCACCGAACCCCAGATGATCCATGCGTTGGCAGCGACAAATAAGATTGGCACGATCGGATAACCCCAGAGTTTATACGGCCGCTTGAGATCGGGTCGTTTGAAGCGCAGCACGATTACAGCACCGATTGTCAGCGCGGAAAACAGCGTGATGACCACGCTGACGTAAGTGAACAGCGTGCCCCACGTGTTGGTGAGGATCAGTAAACAGGTCCAAACCGCCTGGAGAATAATGGCGCTGGTCGGCGTGCCGAGAGTAGGATGCACGAAGGTAAGCCGCCGGAAAAATACCCCGTCGCGCGCCATGGCGTAATAGATGCGTGGTCCGAGCATGATCACGACATTCAACGCGCCGAGAATCGAAATAGTAATAAGAGCAGTGATCGCCGCGGAGGTGGGATAGCCGAATAACGCTGTCGTCGCTACCTCGGAGATGCGCGCCGCGCCCTTCATATCATTCACCGATACACCGTAGATGTAAATCAGGTTGATCGCCAGGTAGAGCGCGATGACGATCAAATTTGCCGTCAGCAGAGCTTTGGGGAGGTTGCGTTCGGGGTCCTTTACTTCGCCGGCGATGTAGATTACTGCATTCCAACCCGAATAGGCGAAAATCGCCGGAATAAACGCCGAGGCGAACACGCTCGATTTCGCGATCTTGTCCCATTCAAACAGCGGGCTGAAATGCGCGGTATCGCCCTTCCCAATAAATACACCGAGAAGAATGATGCCCACCATGGAGCCGATTTTGATGACCGTCAAAATATTCTGCGTCACGGTTCCCTGGCGCACGCCGAGACAGTGCAGCGCGGAGATGGCGAGCACGACAAGAATGGAGAAGAGCGTGCCGACGGTCACGTTGATGGAAATCAACGGCAACGACGCTGAAAAAAGCGACTCTTTACTGCCGAGCACCGGGATAAAGAAAGACAGGTACTCGTTGAAGATGACCGCGAGAAAAGCGATCGCTCCTGAAAACGTCACCAGAAACGAGGACCAGCCGGAAAGAAAGCCCATCAACTTGCCGTAGGCTTCGCGAATATAATTATAGTCACCGCCCGCGTACGGCAGGCTCGCGGAAAGCTCGGCGCAGCTCAGCGCGCCCATCAACGCTAAAACTCCGCCGAAGAGCCAGACGAGAAGCACGCCGCCGGGCGACGGCACCTGCGCCGCGATGACGCCGGTGGAAATGAAAATACCGGTGCCAATCATGTCGCCGGAAATCAGCATGATCGCGTCGAATAAACCGATTTTCCGTTTCAGCTCGGTCTGCGTCATAACGGTTAGCATTACAGGGAAATTCTCAAGCAGGCAACTTTATTGAATCAAATTGTGCCGCCGAGTCGCTATGCGAAATTGCGAGCCCTGCGTTCTACAATTGGTGATTCAGAACTTGCGATCGCAACACTTCTTGACAGGGCGCGCCGGGGTAACCTAACCTCGGCGCACATTCGTTTCGGTATACGCGGGAGGCGAAGATGGAGATTCGGATGCGTGAAATGGCGGTATGGCTCGGAATCGCGCTGCTACACTTCAATCCTTCAGCACCAACTTTCGTCCATGCGGCAGAACCACCGTCATTGCGTGGCGTTTACAACGCTCTCGGCGGCACGATGACGCCTGCATGGGTTGCGCAGGATCTCGGCCTTTTCACCAAGCATGGACTCCAGCACAGCCTTAGCTATCTGGCGGCCACCACGGCGATTCAAGCGATCGTCGGGGGCACCGAGGATATCGGTCTGGTTGGCAATCAGGGCATCGATGTCGCCCTGGAAGGCGCCGATACGGTCTACATCGCCAATACTGCATCTCGCTTTATCTTCCATTTGTATGGGGATCCGGCGATTAAAACGGTCGCCGATCTTAAGGGTAAAGTTTTGGCGGCGACCCAACCGGCGGCTTCTACGGATTACGCGGGACGCATGTTGCTCCGCAAGTATGGCTTGGTGCCGGACAAGGACGTGAAAATACTTTACGCCGGCAGCTCTCCGGCGCTCCTGACGACGCTAAAGTCCGGAAATGCTGCCGCGGGGCTGATGAGCGCGCCAGTAACGGCTCAGGCCGAAGAGCTGGGTCTCAAGCATATTCTCAATGTGACCGATCTTAATATTCCGTTCATTTTCGTGAGCGTCGTCACGACCCGGAAAATCACGCAGCAAAAGCCAGATGCCGTGACTCGTTACCTCAGAGCCTATACCGAAGCGATTTCGATCATCCGTCGCGATAAGGAAAGCACGCTCAAAGTCATGGGCAAATACATGAAAACCGACAATCAAAAACTTCTCGCGGCTGTCTATGAAGAGCACTTGCCGGTATTCGAGCGCGTGCCGCTCATGAGCAAAGAAGCTGTGCAGGCGGTGCTCGATGTGGCAAGGAATCCCAGGGCTCAGCAAGTGAAGCCGGAAGAGTTTTTCGACAATTCATTTCTGCAAAAACTCGAGGCCTCAGGCTTTATCGATTCGCTTTACGCTCACTGAGTAAGCGCGGACGGTAGATGATCGAAGCCGGGTAGCTTTCTATCCTCGATTCTAATTCTAACGTTATGGCAGTAAAGACTGAGTGGTATCTGCACATCGACATGGACGCATTCTTTGCGTCTGTCGAGCAGGTGCTCGACCCCAGCCTGATAGGTAAACCGGTGATCGTCGGCGGCCGGAGCGGTCGCGGCGTGGTCACCTCAGCCTCCTACGAGGCGAGAAAATTCGGCGTGCGTTCGGCGATGCCCGGATTTCAGGCACGACGACTTTGCCCGCACGGGATTTTTTTGCCCAACCGGCGCCATGCCTACTCCGAGTTTTCACACAGAGTGTTCGCTATTCTAGAGCAATACTCACCCGAAGTTCATGCGCTGTCCATCGATGAAGGGCTGGTCAACCTGAGCGGTACCGATCGGCTTTTCGGTCCGCCCTTGAAGACCGCCGATACGATCATCCGCCGAATCGAAAGCGAAATCGGTTTGCCTTCTTCGGCGGGACTTTCAAGCCACAGAGTCATAGCTAAAATCGCTGCAACGGTGGCAAAGCCGCGCGGGCTCATTTACATCCCGACGGGCTCGGAACGGGATTTTCTCGCGCCACTGGCGGTCGAGATGATTCCAGGCATCGGACCCAAAACGCGCAAGGGATTGGATCAAAAGGGCATCAAAACCGTCGGCGATCTCCTGAATAGACGAGGATTAGCATCGCGCTATTTGGATCTGAACGGAGATCTCGAGCGCCCGCACCGACATGATCATTCGATCGGCAACGAAACTACCCTCGAACGACCAGTCAAAGAAGTCGTTGAAATGGAGAAAGTCCTCTGGGAACTCGTCGAAGAAGTCGGCGCCAGATTACGCCGCCAACAGCTCTACGCGCGCTGCTTGACGGTCAAAATCCGCTATAGTGATTTTCAAACCTTCACTCGATCGCGTACGTTGTCGCCGCCGACTTGTTTCGATAAAGAAATTTTCGAGACCGTCACCGCGCTACTGCGGGAAAACATCGCTCGGGGACGGTCGGTGCGTCTGCTCGGCGTGAGCGCCAGCGCGCTGCAAAAAAGCGGCTGGCAAGAGCCTCTTTTCAACGTCGAGCAGCGCAAATCATTGGAACGCCTTTACAAGGGGATCGACGATCTGCGCCGCAAGTATGGCGAGCAATCCATCGGCGCCGCAGCGACACGCGGCCGCGCCCGTTGAATTTGCCTCGGAAGCTCTCCATAGTCTAAAAATCTCACCATCATGGCCAAGGCGACTCATCCGTTTCTCGCTGCCTGCCGGCGCGAAGAGACTTCTTATACCCCTGTTTGGCTGATGCGCCAGGCTGGCCGGTATATGGAGGAGTACCGAAAGCTACGCGCCGAGCACGATTTCCTCGAATTGTGCAAGAGCTCGGACCTGGCGGCTGAGATTACCATCACCCCTGTA
>JBIOXP010000250.1:0-2503 GCA_044869705.1 Binatia bacterium
AATTAAATTGATGCGAATACTGGAACGGCTCGCTACCACCACACATTGTCATTTCGAGCCAAGCGAGAAATCTTTCCCCTCCTCCGATAAGTCTTTCCACTCCGGATTAATACTGGTCGCTAGAGCATTCTTCTTCTCCCGCCGCGCTTCTTTTTCGCGGCCTATGGCGCTAACCACGTCCGGGGTTTCCTCACAATAGACCAATTTGTTGAGATTGTATTTCTCCGTAAATCCTTTCACGAGTTTGTTCTTGTGCTCGTAAACGCGAGGAGCTAAGTCGTTTGTCACTCTGACATAGAGTACTCGGTTGGTCCAGTTTGTCAAAAAATATACGAAATACGTTTTTCCATTGGACATACGTTCAGAAAAATCGGGAAAGTTTCCTCACAGCCTTTCGGAAGTACATAATTGAGCATTATTCATTTTTAACAACGGGGTGTCATTTCGCGCCTTAGCGAGAAATCTTTCCTTATCTGATCGAAGCCTATTTGATCGCTTCCGCCTGCTTCAGTTCCTCAATTCGTTCCTTGCTCAAGCCGAGAATCTCACCAAACACTTTATCATTGTGGGCGCCAATCCACGGCGCGCCGCGCGCCGCGCTCGCGGCTGAGAGTGAAGGAATTCCCGGCAGGCCGTGGTGGGTGATCTTTCCCCATGGCTGCGCATCGGTTTCTACGATGTGCCCACGAGCACGAAGATGAATATCGTGAAAAAGATCTTCTCCAGACGAAGGAATGCCGGCCGCTACGCCAGCCTCCTGAAGTAATCTAAATACCTGCCGGACGGTGAACTTGGACGTCCATTGTGAAAGCTGTTCATCAAGGTCATCACGGTGCTTCTTTCGTCCTTCAGCGCTGCTGTATATTTCATCTGCCGCCCAGGAACGCGCGCCAATGATTCTGACCATGCTCTGCCACTGCTCGTCACCGGCACAAGCAATGATGATCCAGTTGTCTTCGCCGCGGCACGGATAGCAACCGTACGGCATGTAGGGCGCGCCGAGAACTTCTCGGTAGCCCATCGCGTCCCATTCATTTCCGTTGACGGTATAGTCGAGAATCGCTGGTCCCATCATCGACCCTTGCGCTTCGAGCATGCCGGCTTCGATGAATTGGCCTTTTCCGGTGCGTGCTTGATATTCGAGTGCCGCAAGCACGCCGAGCGCCATGGTCACCGAGCCCACCCGATCGGGCCAGGCGATCTTACAACGGGTTTCCATCGGCGAATCAGGATAGCCCCAGAGCCGCATGATTCCGGTGTACGCCAGCAACTGCCAGCCCCACGCCACCCACGATTTGAGCGGACCCGATAGGCCCCAGCCCGGCATCACAACCTGCACGACGCCTGGGTTGATTTTTTGCAGAACGTCAAAGCTAAAGCCCAATCTCTCTAAAACTCCCGAGCTGAAGTTGTCGACGACGACATCTGATTTCGCGACGAGTTGCTCGAAGAGTTCTTTTCCCTGGGAATTGCGCAAATTGAGGGTGCAACCAAGCTTTGCCCGGTTCATGCAGGCGTGCACTGCAGCTTCGCGTTCCTTGCTGGGAATTGTCCCGGTCTCGATCTTCACCACTTCCATCCCGTAGTAGGCAAGCAGCTCTGTCCCGAGCGGTCCGGCGTATTGCTGCGTCAGATCGGCCATACGCAAACCGGCCAGCATCGGTTGGCGCGCCGATTCGAGTTTTTGCGATTTGATTTCTAGACTCGATAATTTCTGAAGTTCCGCAAGTATTTCTTTTCGATGCTGGTCCAGCATCGGCGCCGGCCGACGTACTCGCATCGGTGTCAGCGAAAGCCGCATTGGAGCGCCGGGCGCTTTGTACTTGCCGATCACCGGATGTTCGATCTCCTGGAGCCATTCGCGCGTACGATTCTGTTCGCAATTGACGAATTCACCAACAGTATTCAGCGGCGCGGCGGCAAGATGGCGCGCCTGCGCCTGATTGGCAAAATCGTCCGCTTCGAACTCACCAATGAATCGCGCAAACGCTTTGGCAACCTCATCCGAACGTTGGTCGCGATAACGCGGATTTTCCCATTCCCGTCCGGCGAGCGATTTATCCGTCATCCAATTCTGCGCGAACTCCTTCCACATGTGCGGCATGTTCGTCGTAAAATGGACGTAGCGGCCATCCTTGCAACGATAAATGTTCGTGCCTGCGCCCCCATACGCTTTGGCGCCAGGGCGCCGCTCGAGCCGGTTCTCGCGGCTGTAGCGCGCAATCGAGCTGCTATTCGCAAATGTCAGCGCCTCTTGCAGAGACATATCGATGCGTTGCCCAACACCGGTAATGCGAGCGTGGCGCAGCCCGGCGAGGCCCAGCATCGCTGCCATGGCGCCCGCCACTTGATAAGCAAGATGGCTCGGCGCCGTGCACTGGCCTTTGGCATCGTCGCCCTGCCCGTAAAGAAATCCGCCCGTGGCGTTAGCGATCGCGTCGCTGCCCTTGTAATGGCGGTAGGGTCCGGTGCGACCAAACGGTGTGATTGAAACCACCACCAA
>JBIOXP010000251.1:0-4926 GCA_044869705.1 Binatia bacterium
GTAAAATCCAGCGTCATGATGAAAAAATTTGGCGACCTGTGAAAAATCTATTCACCTCAATTCGCAAATAAGAACACGGAGTTAATCGCTAACTGCCCGTCAGTGCTGTACTCGCTGAAATCGGTCCGCTCTTTTTGAAGACCAGCGGCACCACCGGGCACCTTCCTTCTCCAAGGGTCGATTCTTTTTAAACTGCCGAAAGATTTTGAGCAAATGGATCCTTATAAATCGATGCAACGTGCAGCGACAGGTTGGAGTGGAACAGTAACGGCGCTGCGGTACGACTAACACCCGATGTCGGGAAAAACACTCACGCTGAGTGTCGGCAAATCTCCGCAGTTGATTCTCCGTTGGTTTCCAACACTTGGAGATTAGATTGTTTTTCGCAAGAAAACGATGGCACATCGGTTGCGTTTGAGTTGAACCTAGCTGGCGGCTTCGGCAACGCGGCAACCGGTATGAGGTGTTACGGAGAGAGTGGTTCGGGAGCTAAAAATTGGAAAAAGATTCGGAAACAAAATTAGAAGAGTCGCGCGTTTTTGAATGTGACCAGTGCGGTGAAACCTTCGCGTCCTGGGAGCGTCTCCGCCAGCATCAAGTTGATTGCGAGTCCGGCGACTCGGATGATTGCCTATAAGAGCCAGCGTTTTTAGCCTTGCGGCTTATTCCGACATCAGCACGGGCGAAGCCGTGAGGAGGGTTGCCCGCAAGCAGTAATCCTTTACTCGGCAACATCTCCGATTTCAGTGCGGTTACTCATTCAGGAATGCGTGGTTTCGGCGCAGGCCCTAAACGGCCAAGATTATCAGAGGATCAGCTTCGCGCTGGTTTATTTCGTCCTCGGGCAGCATTTGTTTTATGCGTGACGCTATGGACATCGATACTGGGTGCGAACGCCAACTCGGCGGGGGCGTTCAGCTTTGAAAATATCAGTGAACTGGCAAAGAAGGCGGCGCAGGAGGGTTTTCGCCCGCCCGCGCCCATCCCGGATTTTCTCAAGACGATCTCCTATGATGATTACCGCGACATTCGCTTCGATGTAAGGCAATCCCTGTGGCGCGAGCGTGGCAACTTTCAATTGCAGTTGATTCACCCCGGATTTGTTTACGGCAATGCCGTGCGGCTGAATACCATCGAAGCGGGTACGGTAAAACGCATCAACTTCAATCCGAATCTATTCACTTACGGGCGCAACAAATTTGCCGAAAAAATTCCTGCCGATCTGGGCTTTGCTGGGTTTCGTATTGCTTACCCGCTCAACCAAAAAGAAGAATTCAATCACGTCGCCGTGTTTGCGGGCGCCAGCTATTTCCGAGCCGTGGCGAAGGACGAGGTCTTCGGCCTTTCAGCCCGGGGGTTGGCGATCGACACGGCACTGCCGAGCGGAGAGGAATTTCCTTTATTCACGGAATTCTGGTTGGAGCGCCCCGCGCCTGCCGCCCGTCAGATGAGATTTTATGCCTTGCTCGACAGCGCGAGCGTGACCGGGGCTTATGCCTTTACACTGGAACCCGGGGATCCGACGCTAATTAGCGTCAGGGCGAGACTGTTTATGCGCAAGACCGTCAAGGAACTCGGCATCGCACCGCTCACGAGCATGTTTTTCTATGGCGAAGAAAAATCCCGTCCCGCGGGCGAGTGGCGTCCCGAAGTGCACGATTCCGACGGCTTACTCATGCAGTCGGCGGCCAATGAGTGGCTCTGGCGACCGCTGGGGAATCCGGAGAAACTTCGCGTGAGTTATTTCGAGTTTAATAGTCCGCGCGGGTTTGGTCTATTGCAGCGCGACCGCAGCTTTCAAAATTACGAGGACCTAGAGACCCGTCACGAATTACGGCCGAACGCGTGGATCGTTCCGACAGGTCAATGGGGCAGGGGCTTTGTCAAGCTCGTGGAGATTCCCAGCCCGAAAGAAACCAATGACAACATTGTCGCGTATTGGATGCCGCATGGCGGGCCGGCTCCCGGACAACCGCTGGAACTGAGTTATCAGATCCGTTTTGACAGCAGAGAGCCGACGGATGCATCGGGAGCGCGCGCGGTGGCAACTCGTCTGGGTAACGGCGACAAAGAGGACTGGCAGAGGATCGTTGTCGATTTCGAAGGCGGAAAACTTAGAGCGCTTCCCGATTCGGCCGCCGTGAAGGCGGTGATCGGCGTGGGCGCGGAAGCTCAGCTCGTCCAACAATCCGTGGTCCGAAACTCGGTTACCGGCGGATGGCGTCTCGCGTTCCAGATCAAACGCGCGCGCGGCAAGCCGTTGGAGCTGCGGGCCTACCTGCAAAACGGTAAAACCATTCTAACCGAAACTTGGTGCTATCAGCTCGAACCAGGATGAAGCCTATGAGCCATATTCCAGATCCATCGATGACATCTTCAGACACGAAGCGAACAGACATTTTGCCAAAGCCACTGGCAAGCCAGGGGTGCACCGCTATCGACGAGACCCGTCGCGGAATCGACTCGCGTCGCGCGCGGCGTTTGCCGTCGCGCAACGCGAAGAACAGCGCCGCGCGGCTCCGGTCGATGCCGGAGATATGCCGGAGATCGATGAAGCCGGCGTCCCTGGAGCGATATCCGCTGCGTCGGCTGTGGAGGAGATTCTCGTCGCGGAATATTAATGCCGCCGAGCAACATGCGCGCACCTCACGATCCAGTGAAACTTCGCCGCTCGGGGGCTGGCAGGCGAGCGCGCAACGCAGGAGAGCGATCTTGGCAGTTCTCGTTTTCGTGCAAACCGCAGCCGCTAGCTGGTCACTGGCGCGCACATTTCCGTCGCCTACGCTCAGCAATCTCGAGATTGTGATCGTCGTGAATTTTGCCGTACTGTTTTCCTGGATTTCATTTTCGTTTTGGAGCAACGTCGCCGGGTTTTGGTCACTCTGGAAAAATTCGAAAAAATTTGCCGTGACAGAAGTACCAAATTCGAGCGCTGAGCGACTGCGCTCGCGGACAGCCGTGCTGATGCCTATCTGCACTGAAGACGTGGCGCGCTGTTTCGCCGGCGTCACGGCGATCTACGAGTCACTCGCCGGCACCGGCGAGATTGAAAAATTCGACTTCTACATTCTGAGCGATACCGGCGATGCGGCACGCCAAAAACAAGAAGAGCAGGAATGGGAAAAAATCTGCCGAACGCTCAGCGGCTTCGGGCGGATTTTCTATCGCCATCGGCGCGTCAATATCAAACGTAAGAGCGGAAATATAGCAGATTTCCTACGTCGCTGGTCAAGAAATTACGCTTACATGATCGTGTTGGATGCGGACAGCCTCATGTCGGGAGAAATGATCGTCCGCTTGGCGCGGTGTATGGAGCAGTCGCCTCACGTCGGCATGATTCAGACAGCACCGACGATTGTCAATCGCGAATCGGTGTTTGCGCGCGTGCAGCAGTTCGCCAGCCGTGTTTACGGGCCGCTATTTACGGCCAGCCTGCATTTCTGGCAGCTCGGCGAGAGTTATTACTGGGGACACAATGCCATTATTCGCGTCGATGCCTTCGTCGAGCATTGCGGCCTCGCGCGTCTCCCTGGTGAGCCGCCCCTGGGCGGCGAGATTCTCAGCCATGATTTTGTCGAGGCTGCTCTGATGGGGCGGGCCGGCTTTGAAATCTGGTTGGCGCACGACTGGAGCGGCAGCTACGAGGAGTCACCGCCCAATATCCTCGATGAGTTAAAACGCGACCGCCGCTGGTGCCAGGGAAATCTGCAACATTTGCGGCTGCTCTTTGGCGACGGCATTCGCGCTGGGCACCGGGCGATCATGTCCATGGGTGTCATGGCTTACGCATCGGCGCTACTGTGGGGAATGTTCCTGGTTTTTAGCAGCGTGGAAGTGATTATTCAGTCCATCGCAACTCCGGTCTATTTCTCGCCGCGGCCGAGCCTCTTTCCACTCTGGCCGATCTGGCATCCCGAGTTGACGATTGCACTATTGACGACCACAGGGATGCTATTGATTTTGCCGAAGCTGCTAAGCTATGCGTTGATTTTAAAGCGGCGGGAAACCGCCGCGTTCGGCGGCCCATGGCGGCTCGCATTGGGGATCGCAATCGAGATCGTCTTTTCAACACTGATGGCGCCGCTGCGACTATGGTTTCACTGCAAATTCGTTCTACTGACGTTGCTCGGGCGCCAAATCAAATGGAATGCGCAGGCGCGCAATAGCGAGACGGCATGGACCGAAGCTGTGGATCAGCACGGCTTGGCTACATTGTTTGCAGTCACCTGGATGGCCGCGGCCGTCTACTGTAATGCCGCGCTCGCATGGTGGTTGCTTCCGGTTTCCTTGCCTCTCATGAGCGCGGTTCCTCTCTCTGTTTATTCGAGCCGGCTCGCCGTCGGGCGGACGTTACAACGCTGGCAGCTCTTGCGGATCCCGGAAGAGGCTGCACCTCCGCCCGTGGTTGAGCGGTTGCAACAGCTTTGCGCGGCACAGCCGCGCGATAGACATATCGGCGGTCGAGTTCAGGCTTCGTCTTGGCAGTTCGTGGCGCGTGAAAGCTCGGCGGAACCGACTTAACGGCCAAAATCGATGAAAAAATTTGCTCCATGGTTCCTCCTGTTTTTCTTTCAGACCTCAACGGCGTTCGCCTTGGTGTTGGAAGGAACCGTGCAGAAAATTGATCGCGAGCAAAATTTGATTCTGTTGAACACTGAGAGCGGCACCGAGACAGTTCTTTTGACGAGCAGTACGAAGGGCGCCGAAGACCTGAAACCCGGCGACAAGATCAGAGTCACTTATAGGCAAGAAGGCGGGAAATTGTTAGCGGAAACAATAGCTCCAAATAAGGGGGGCTCGCCTCCTTCCCCCTCAGAGATACCCGGCGCATAACCACACTCGTGTAGGGAAACTCCTTCCAGATTTGCACAGCAGCCGTAGATTAAGTACGCGAAATTGCAACAAGCGTCTGATGCTTGAACATGG
>JBIOXP010000252.1:0-2076 GCA_044869705.1 Binatia bacterium
AGGTCTTTAGCAGAACGGCCACTCCCTCGACAGTGGGATAAGGCGGCACCTCGAGATGAAGCGTCACCCGTTCGTACGCGTCATCCAGCAGCTCACGGTCGTTGGTGCCGAGATACTTGGCCATCACGCGCGTGGCGAACGCTTTGTCTTTTTTGGCGAGGGCGGCGCCTTCGATGTAGGCTCTCAAAAAGCGGCGTACCGTGTCTTCATTGGTTTTGAGATATTTTCGCGTCGTGACGACACCGTTTTGATGGATCGTCGCTTCCAGTTTGGCCATATCCAAGAGTTCCCGCATGTTGGCCTTCTTCGCGCGTAAGATCGCCGGAACCGAAAGAGCCGCGCCCTGAACTTTTCCGGTAAGGAGCGCCACCAGGGTCTCGGGTTGACCGCCGGTTTGCACCATAGCGACGTCTCGATCGGGATTGAGCCCGTTTCGCTCCAATGCAAAACGCGACGCAAAGTCGGACAGCGTGCCAAAGCGGGTGGCGCCGAAGAGCTTGCCTTTCAAATCGGCGAAGCGGGCGATTTCCGGGCGGCTGAATATCGAGAACACGAACTTCTTTATGATCGTGGCAACGATCACCGTATCTGCGCCAGCGAAATTTGCCAGCATTGACGCCGTCCCGCCCAACTGGATGATCGGCACTTCGCCCGAGAGCATCGCCTGCAGCGCCATGGAGCTGCCGGGAATCGATATCGCTTCAACGGCGAGACCATGTTTCTCGTAAAGGTTCGCTTCTTTGGCGAACCACATAGTCATCTGCGGCGCTCCTACCGAGCCACCGCCGATTCGAATTCTTTCGAGTTTTCTTTCCTGCGCGCCAGACGGCGCAAAACCGAGCGCGAAACTTGCCAACAGGAGTGCCAGCTGGATGACAGACTTTTTCATGCCCGAGCCGGTTCAGTGCGCGCCGCAGATGACATTGAGCACTGCTTGGCGCTTTTCCTCCTTCACAACCTTGAGCGCGCGCTGCAGAGCGTCGGGGAGCTGCTGCGGATCATCGACCATTTCTCCATACCCGTCGTGCGCGGCAACGATTTTCTCGTAGCGCGGCGATGGCGTTAGATCGCAAAGCGGGTAATTCTCAGTGCTGACTGCCCAGCCATCGGGCATCACTTGCTGGGTCGCCGCCTTGGTGGAGTGCCAGATGGCGTTATTGCAGACAATCGTAAGCAGAGGCAGGTTGTAGGCCTGCGAAACAAAATGGCATGCGGTCGGGTTGTTGAACATGTAAGTGCCGTCGCCGCAGCTGACAATCACCGTCTTCTCGGGATATGCGAGCTTCATTCCGAGACCGCCGCCGATGCCCCAGCCTAAACCGCCAGCCGGAGAGCCGCCAAAATAACTGGCCGGCTCGCTCAGGTTGAGCTGTTCCTGCGAAACTCCATGATCATTGACAATCAGGGTATTCGCATCCCTGGCTTGATCGACACAATAGGATAACCATGCCGTATCGATGGGCCGCTGCCGGCTCGACTTTTCCGCCCGGTCTTTCGCGCGTTCACGAATTTGCCGGTGTCGCAGACGAATGCTCTCCGCGCGGTCCGCCAGTGCTTTCTCATTGCCGCTTCGGGATTTCAAATCCTCGGCGAGCAGCCCCAAAGCCAGCTTCGGATCGCCACCAATGGAAATGTCCTTGGGGAAATTGCGAATGGGTATCGCGCCATAGTTGGGATCTCGAGCGATCTGAATAACCTTGCAGCTCTCGGGCGGCTTGCCCTGGACCGGATACCAGGGAACATCCGATTCAACCACGACGACTACGTCGGCATCCTGGATATAGGGCGCGGAGCTGACGCCGAGATGAAAATCGTGGGTGTTGGGAAAACTCACAAACGGACTCGCGGGCGTGACCACCGGCGCCACCAGCGCTTCGGCGAACGAGACCATCGCCTGCACCGCCGCTGGATCGGAACCCAGCCGTCCGGTGATGATCACCGGATTATTCGCGCGGCGTAGCACCTCCACGGTTCGTCGGATCGTTTCCTCGCTTGGGCGCAACGCTTCTTCTCGCTGTTTGCGAAACGGATGAACGGTAACCGATTCCATTTTTTGCGCCAGTACTTCCCGTGGCA
>JBIOXP010000253.1:0-2891 GCA_044869705.1 Binatia bacterium
TGGATCGGCGCGCCCATCAAAGGCTCTCCTAGCTGCAGCATCATGGGATTTACCGGCCTGAAAACCATGGACGAAGTGGTCAAGTCCGGCAGAGAACTCAAAATGGGCTCCACGCGCGCGGGCTCGACCTACAATGATTTGCCGATGATCCTGAATAAAACCGTGGGCACGAAATTTAACGTGATCAACGGCTACAAAGGAACGTCGGTGATTACCGTTGGCATGCGCTCAAAGGAGCTGGATGGCGGATGCTGGGGCTGGGAATCGGCAAGAGTCACGGCGCGTGCAATGCTCGATGCTGAAGGAGATCAAAAACTGATTCCAATCCTCGTTCACAAGAAATGGGAAGACCCCGAGCTCAGAGGCGTTCCGCTCGCCCGCGATTACATCAAAGCGAAAGCGGGAAAAGACGGCGTTGAACTCTACAACGCCTGGATCAACCAATACGAATTCCAGCGGCCGTGGGTGATGCCTCCCGGCGTGCCGCAGGAACGCGTGGAAATATTGCGCAAAGGCTTTAAGGCGACCTTAGAGGACCCGGAATTTGTCGCCGAAGCAAAGAAGAGCAAGCTAGAAATGGAGTACGTCTCCGCGGACGAAATCAACGGCTTGGTGAACGAAATCCTGAGCATTTCGCCGAAGACAAAAAAAGAGCTGCAATTCCTGGTGAAAAAACAGACGACGGCGAGCAAAAAATAAAGCACAAAGTGCCGTGCTTCCGAGGTTGGGAACAGATGACAGTCAGAGATCGAGCATGCGTTCATTGCCGCGAGTGGTTTTGGCGGTCTTGGTCTTGTTGAGCTCTTGGATTGTTCCGGAGTTGGCGAGCGGCCGTAAGCCTCCGCTTCGCGACACCGGAATCAGAAGCGGCAAAACCGAGACGGGGTGTCAGTATATGAACGGCGGTTTGGTATTCGATGAACAAAAAATCATGGAGCGACGATCCGACTCGTACAATCTCAAATTGGTTTTCGCGCCGCGCTTAGGCACCGCCATTTCACCGGTGCTGCTCGTGATCGGTCATAACGAAAGTCGCCGAGTGGAAAAATTCCTGCTTCGCGCTCCGTGGTTTTACATTCGGCTTCCTTCCGGCGGCTACACGATCATGGCACGCATCGAAAACACCGTTATTGTGCTTAGCAATGTTGAAATTCGGATCGGCGCGCAAGTGACATTTTTCTTGAGGACCGACGGGCTGAAAAGCGTGAATTATCGATAGCGCCGGAGAAAATTGAATTGAGCTGAGATCTGTGAGGAAGGCGAGCAAATGAACACGCATACCGCGTTGGCGATCGCGCTCTGGACAGTTGTGATTCTTGGGCTTGCCAGTAACGCGAAAGCAGATTCCTGGGATGAGGTACTCGCGGCGGCCCGCAAGGAAGGCTCATTGGTGGCGGTGCTGGGCGGGTCGGCGTCTCGGAACTATAGGCCCATTTTTAAAAACTTCGAAGAAAAATTTGGCATCCGCACGGTCGTCTCGACCGGCGGCGGGAGCAAGCAAGCCGATCGGCTGCTCGCCGAGAGGCGCGCCGGAAACTCAGAGGTGGACGTAATTTTGGCCGGGGGCACGACCGCGGTGACTCGGCTCGTGCCCAACGGCGTGCTCGATCCAATTGCCGAGGTTTTATTTCTTCCTGAGGTCGTGGATACATCCCACTGGTTCAAAGGAAGGCACCTCTACAGCGACCCCGGAGAGAAATACGTTCTTGCGTTCTCGGGTACTGCGGACGCCGCCCCGATCGTCGTGCGCTTCAACACGGAGAAATTGCCGATCGAAGAAGCCGGCAAGATCGACTCAATGTGGAAGTTTCTCGACAAACGGTTTGCCGGGCAGATTGCCGCACTGCCACCGACGATCGCCGGAGCCGGCGGCACCTATTTCGTCGCCATGGTTCACCCGGACCTCGGCGAAAAGTATCTCAGACGTTTCTATGACCCGGAGCTCAAAGTCACCTTCACCGAAGACTTTCGGCAGATTGCCGACGGAGTTGCCAAGGGAAAGTTTGGCGTCGCCATGTTCGTCGGCTCGGCCGGTCGCGACATCGATAGCCTCAGCAAGAAAGGTCTGCCGGTGGCGAATTTCACCAGCGTGCTCAAAGGACGCTTGCTGAAGGAGCGGCCGGTGGTCGGCGGAAGCGGCGCATCGAACAACATCATGGTGGCGAACCAGCGTCCGCATCCGAATGCCACCAAGCTCTTTATTAACTGGTTCCTCTCAAAAGACGGGCAGACGGTGATGCAGACGATGAGCGACCGGATCCCGGACCAGACGTTTCGTTTAGACGTTACCGAGCGGGGCAAGGTCCGGAAATCCGACATGCGCCAACCGGGAGTCGACTATCTGACTCTCGAGCACGATCCGGCGATTCAAAAAAAACGTGTAACCGAGATGAAGCGGGCGCAGGAGCTGTACCTTCAAAGCAAACGATAGCTCAGTTCGCAGAGCGAATGGCTGATCTGCACGATGAGATGAGATTTGCGATATGGCCGGGTTAGCGACCACGGCGACCCCCGAATTCAACGTCAGTGTTCTTCCTCGGAAGGGCACGGCGATTATGGCGATCATCATCCTGGTGCTAGGCTTCTACCTCATTTATCCAGTGTTTCTCATTTTAATTCAGAGCTTCAACAGCGCGAGCGAAATCCTGATCGGGACGCCGAAATGGGGGCTCGACAACTGGCGCGTGGCCTTCACGGACCCCAGGCTGATGGGAGCCGTCGCAAATACCGTGGTGATTTGGACTCTGGTGATGGTCGTTAGCTTTCCGACCGCGACGCTCATCGCGTGGACGCTGGCGCGGACAAACGTGCCGTTCAGTCATGGCCTCGAGTTCATGTTCTGGATCTCCTACATGATTCCCGGGATCTCGGTGACCATCGCGTGGATCATG
>JBIOXP010000254.1:0-5906 GCA_044869705.1 Binatia bacterium
GTCTGGAAACAAATCGAGGAGGAAGTAAATGCCTCGGGTGGCTTTACTCAGATGTAGTTCCAGAAAGAAAGAGGGGTGCGGGATGAGATATTTGACAGGATTTTTGAGCTGGGCAATTACGCTGCTGGCTGTAAGTGGGCTGGCGCGCGGCGCGGATAGCGGAATCTTGAAAATGCGCTTTACCCAGAGCGGCAATACGTCGTCGAGCTGGCCGCTCTACGTCGCCGAGCAGAAAAGGTTGTTCGAGAAAAACGGCATCCAGGTTGAAGTCATCATTATTCGCGGGGCCACGAATGTCGTGCGCGCCGTGCTTAGCGAGACCATTCCGATCGGGCGTATCAATCCCGATTACGTGATCGGCGCCGCGGAAAAAGGTGCCAAGGTGAAAATCGTCGCCGCCAATATGGAAAAAATTCCATACGATATTTACGCGCGGCCTGAGATTAAAAGCGGCGCGGATTTGAAAGGCAAAACTCTCGGCGTGAGCACTCTCACCGGGGGTACGACTCTGATGGTGCACGAGGTTTTAGAGAAAGCCTACAAGCTCAAGGAGAACGATTATAAGCTTTTGGTCGTCGGTACTTCGCCGGAGCGCTACGCAGCCCTCAAAGGCGGTTCGGTGCAAGCTTCATTCATGGGTCCGCCATTTACGTTTCGCGCCGCGAAGGATGGTTTCCGCAAGCTCGCCAACTTTCACGAATATCTCGGTCCGATTTTATTCACCACCGATTTCGCCCATGCCAACTACCTCAAGTCGAACCGTGCCGAGATCGTGCGCTATTTAAAAGCGATGGTCGAAGCAACCCGCTGGCTCTACGATCCCAAGAATAAAGAGGAAGCCATTTCGATCCATATGAAGGTGCTCAAATCTACGCGTGAAAGCGCTGAAGATGATTACAAATACCTCGTGCAGGAGTTTCAACCTTTCCCCAAAGACGGGCTGGTCAGCAAGGTCTCCTACGACAAGACCATGGAACTTCGCGCCAAGGAAGGTTTGTATCAGGGGAAGAAAATCCCGCCGCTTACCGAGTACGTCGATAACTCCTACATTGAAGAGGCATTGAAACAGCTGGGGAAATAGAGCAAAAAAACAGGATCACAAGGTAGAAAGGCTTAATTCATGAATCTGGTTCTTCGTTCTTTCACGATTTTTCTGTTCATCGCGCTCACGATTGCGATTCCGGTATCGGCACAAAGCCTCAAAAGAATTCGCATCGGCTATCCATCCTTGAGCTTCCGGCAGTCCAACGTCTGGGTGGCTAAAGAAGTCGGGCTGTTCAACAAATACGGCTTGGAGGTGGAACCGATCTTCTTACGCGGCGGTCAGATCGCCACGCAGGCGCTGGCGGGCGGCGATCCTCCGATCGTCAATATCGGCACGGTCGTGCAAGCGGATTTGACCGGATTTGATCTCGTGCTCGTCGCCGCGGTCGAGACGACATACGATCAGATTGTTTTTGCCCGCCCCGGGATTACCAACCTCGAGCAACTCAAGGGTAAGCGCTTCGGCATCAGCGGTTTCGGCGCTGCGACGAACTATGCTGCCTTGATCCTGATGAAACATCTGAATTTTCAGCCGAAGGATCTCACGCTGTTGCCGACCGGACCCGATGCGGAGCGGCTCGCCGCCATGTCGGCGGGAAAAATCGACGCTACTTTTTTTACCTCGTCTTCGGCCGCTCCGGCGCGGAAAGCCGGATTCACCGAGCTGCTGCAGATTGCCGACCTCGGGGTCGAAGTTCAGGGCAACGGCTTCGCAACATCACGCACCTATGCCCAGAGCAACCACGACGTGGTCAAGAATGCTCTGAAGGGCTTTGTCGAAGCAATTTATTACATCTACGCGAACAAAAAAGAAGCTCAGCGCGTCTTCGCCAAGTATATGCGCACCAACGATCCGGAAGTGCTCGAGGATTCCTACAATGGCTACATTCATTCGATTCCGAAGAAACCGTATCCGACTCTGAAAGGTATTCAGTTCATGCTCGATATGCTGGCGGAAAAAATGCCCCAGGCCAAGACCGCGAAGCCGGAGCAGTTCGTCGACTTGAGCTTTCTGCAGGAGCTGGAGAAGGAAAACTTTTTTAACGAGATGGCGAAAAGGTATCCGACCAAGTAACCAATTGGAGTACTGGAGTGGTGGAGTGCTGGGCTTGTCTAGGGCTTCGCTACCCCAGTGCTCCACCACTCCAATTTAATTCAACCCAAGGAGGCAACATGGCACGCAAGATAATCCAACCGAAGTCTCTCAACGATCCTCGGCCGCGTTACAGCCAGGCTATTATCAATCAAGGCGGCAAACTCCTGTTCATCGCTGGACAGACCGCTTCGGATAAGGACGGCAACGTCGTCGGCAAAGGCGATATCAAAACGCAAACCGAACAGGTTTATGCCAACCTGAAAGCCGTGCTGAAAGCGGCCGGCGGGAGCATAGACGACCTGGTGATGACCACGACTTACATTGTCGACCGCGATTACCGCGAAGGTTACAACGAGGTGCGTCAACGGCAATACAAAAAAAATCCGCCGACGAGCACCCTGGTAATCGTCAAGGGCCTCGCGCATCCGGATTATCTCATCGAAATTGCCGGAATCGCGGTTATCTCCTAATGAAAGTTACCGTTCTTGACGATTATCAGCGCGCCTTCGCATCGACCGACGCGATCAAGCGGTTGCGGGAGAAGGCCGAAGTTCAGATCCTCACAGAGAAACTCTCTTCTGACGCCGCAGTGGTTGAGGCTCTGCGCGGCTCGCAAGCGATCATTCCGGTACGCGAGCGCACCAAACTCACGGCAGCGCTTTTAGAGCGCCTATCGGGTCTTGAATACATTTCCCAGACCGGCAACCACGTTTACCACGTGGATATGGAGGCCGCGACGCGACGTGGTATCGTGGTCAGCTTGGCTCCCGGCGGTAATAGCACAACGGAATTGGCGTTCGGCTTGATGCTTGCGCTGATGCGGCGCATTGCGCAAACCGATCAGGCGATCCGCCGCGGTGAGTGGCCGCTCGTCTTGGGTTATGTACTCAAGGGAAAAACTCTCGGAATTTTAGGCCTGGGTAAAATCGGTACGGAGGTCGCTGCGATCGCGCGCGCTTTCGGCATGCATGTGATTGCCTGGGGCCCGACCCTGACCCACGAGCGAGCCGCTCGATCCGGCGCGTCATTCCTGCCGCTCGAAGAGGTACTCAAAACCGCTGACGTGGTTTCGGTTCACCTCGCGCTTTCCGAGCAAAGCAAAAACTTACTTAGCGAAGCGCGTCTTCGTTTGATGAAAAAATCGGCCTACCTCGTCAACACGGCGCGGGGGGCGATCATCGATGAGGCCGCGCTGGTCAAGCTCCTGAGAGAAGAAGCCATCGCTGGTGCCGCGTTGGATGTTTTCGTGCACGAGCCGCTGCCGAAGGATCATCCGCTGCTCGCCCTCGACAATGTCGTGCTGACCCCGCACTTGGGATGGCCGACGGATTCCGGTTTCGAAGGCTTCGCGGAGAATGCGGTGACAAATATTGTCGACTATATGGCAGGAAAACTGACCCGCGCGCTCAATCCCGAAGCGCTTCAGCACCGCCGCAAAAGCTGAACACTTTTTTCCGTCGCTCCGGCCATACGCGAGATCGTCAGCCGGCGCGGAGCTTGCTCCGATAAAAAACCTTATTGTCTTGATCGATGAACTCCAGCGCTGCCTTTCCCGGTTCATTTTTCGGATCAATGGTGATTTTGCCAAAATTGAAATTTTCCGCCAGGAAGAACTCGAATCGGCGCGCCGTGCCGTTGGTGATTCTATTCAGTGGAGCGCCAAGCGGGCCCGCGGTGATGTCTTTCATGCCGCCACTCTTGGGAATCTTCGTGATCGCGGCGTAATGCATGTCGGCGCTCAAGAAGATGACGCCGGGAATTTTCCGGTCGAGGATGTAGCGCAAAATCTCTCGTCTTTCCTTTGGAAATCCCTCCCAGCGATCACGGTCTCCGCCGGCCATGGTCACGCTCGTCGCGATGAACTTAAACAGCGCCGAAGATTTGGCGATTCCATCGAGGAGCCACTCTTTTTGGCGCTCCCCCAACATTGTGCCTTCCGCGAAGTTTCGATATTGACGCGTATCGAGGATGAAAAGCTCGACGCTCCTACCCCAGCGAAAAGAACGATAGATTCGCCCCGGTTCGCCGGTCACCCGACGAATGGGCCAGTAATCCAAAAACGCGCGTTGCCCGATCGGCGCAAGCGGATTTCCCGGTAAATAATTATCAGTGACCTCATGATCGTCCCAGGTCACATAGACACTGGTTTGATTGAAACAATACTGAGTTGAGAGATCGTTTCGGTTGGTCCGGTATTTTTGCCAAAACTCCTCGAGCCGGTGCGCGGTTCCATTCCGATCCGCATAAATCGTATCGCCCAGGTGCAGGAAAAAGTCCGGTCGCTGCGCCCGCACCGCATTCATAATCAAAAACGGCCGGTAACTTTCACGGGTGTCGCCGCTGAAGCAAAATACCACCTTGGCATCGGAATCCGGCGCGGCCGCGGTAACAAAGGTTCCTACAGTTCCCGGCTTTTTGCCAGCGACGGCGGCGCGATAATAATAGCGGGTCGCCGGCTGGAGATTATCGAGGGAAATTGCCGCCGTAAAGTCCGACTCGGGATCGACTACAATCGGTCTCGTCGATACATACTCGGTCATATAGAAATCTTTTGCATACTGCACCGCGACTTCGCTGCCGGGCTCGGCTCGCGACCAAATCATCGCACTGCTATCGGTCACATCCCCGGAAAAACTCCAGAGCGATAAACCAGTGCTCTGATCGCTCGGCGTGATCGCAGGGGTGCAGCCAAAAAGCCCCGGCACGGCGAGGCCCGCGCCCGCGGCGAATTTCAAAAACTCTCTTCGATTCATGCAGGCCGGCGTTAACTGTGAAACTTATTCCACGCTATTTCGGACAGCGAGCCGGCGAGAAAAGGAAAGAAGAAGCTCACGGCAAACCTCACAGCAACCACCTTTGGACCGAGGAATGGAATTTCCCACATTATAATTCGTTGCAATCCAAATAGCGACCACGCGGTCAAATAGGCCACCAGCGGGCCGACGCCAACTCCCATTTTGAAGAATGAAGCGATGATCGGAAAATGCGTCATCGGGCCTCCGGGAGTAATGCCGCCCAGAGTCATACCGACGAGAATACCGCGAGGCCCCGAACCATGCCCCATCCAGCGAACGATCATTTCTTGAGGAACAATCGCCTGAAACATCCCCGCCAACAAAAACGCGGCGATCATTCGCGGGGTAATTTCGAGGATAAGAGAGCCCGTGGCGCTCAGTCCGTGCTGGGCGGCTTCGGGCGATTTGAAATAGACGATTGCCACCATCGCCAAAGCAGCGGCCATCATGACGATTGTCGATGTGTCCATAGATCTCCTGAAAAGAACGTCGGCTAGTTTATTCATGATACGTCGTCAGCGCTCCTGCCACGCGTGGAGCAATCACCGGGAAAGATAGCAGGAATATTTCCGCTTAATAAGGAAAGCCCGCAAACGTAGCGGGCTCAAATGGGATCGGGCTTTACGGCTTGACGATAAGTGATGATGGCTCTTCTTCCTCTTTGGCCTTCTCCTGAGACAGCAAAACCGCGAAACTTTTCTGCACCAGCCCGGTGAGAAACGAGACATCCAGTGGCCCCGGATCTCCCTCGCCCACTTGCAGAGCGACCGCCAATGAAAGTCTGGCAGCCTCCGACCGGCGCGTCTCGATAAAATAGAGCGCCATGTCTTCCATGCGCCGTTTGAAGGCTCGGCCGTTTTCACCGGAGCAAAGCGTCCTTATTGCCTCGCGCACGATCGCGTTCATGCGCTCCTCTTTCTGCAGCGGATTCAGCACCAACCGGCTCGTCTGCGCCTCTTGAATCTGTGTGA
>JBIOXP010000255.1:0-12095 GCA_044869705.1 Binatia bacterium
TCGCGAACAAAGACATCGGCAGCATCGAGCAATTGCGGGGGAAAATAATCGGCGGTTATACGCCTCAGGGTACAGTGAATGTCGTGCTTGCTGAGGTTTTGCGCCGGAAAGGCCTACGCAGCGAGGAGTACAAAATTGTCAACGCAGGAACGGCCCGCGCAGCAGCGCTAGCGAGTGGTACAGTTCCAGCCGCGATGCTCAACAGCGTCGAAACGGTTCGTTTGTTGAAACAGGGCTTTCACGTGCTCGCTCGAGCTGCAGATGAGATCGAGTTACCGCAGAGCGGTCTGGGAATGTCCGTGGCGGGACTCCAGTCACGGCGCGAATTCTTGCGGCCGGTGGTGCAGTCAGTGCTCGAGGCAACTAAAATCATCGTCACCCAAAAAGATAGAACCGTATCGGTTCTGATGAAGCAATTGTCGATCAGTCAAGAGGAAGCTGCATTCATCTACGATGCGATTTACAAAGGCTGGGCAGTCGACGGCAAACCTACACCGAGCGCACTAAAGTTGGAATTGGAGCTCGATCAAAAAGACGGCGGCTTGAAAGAACTACCGAAACCGGAGCAGATTTATGATTTTTCCCTGCTCGATGAAGTCGCAAAAAAGATAACCCGCTGTAAATGCGATCGGCGGTCACCGACCACACGTACTGCCAAAGCTCCATTGTCATTTTGAGCCCTTCGACTTCGCTCAGGGTAAACTCCGGCGAGAAATCCTTCTTCCCGATAATCGGAGCGTATTCGCAAAATGGCGATCTCCACTTGTTAATGTTTTGAAGACTAGATCCTTCGGCTGTTTGCTTCAGGGTGACACGATTGCAACGCAGGATCGTCGCGCACGAACCGGTTCCACGCTCATGGCTGAATAGACATTTGCCTGACCTTCAGGTAATCAGAGGCGAGGAGTTGATTATGGAATTACTACGCTCTTGGATGTTCGTGCCCGGACATCGGCAGCGCATGATCGACAAGGCGCTCAGCCTCGATGCCGACGCGATCATGCTCGATATCGAAGACGGCGTAGCGCCGAACGAAAAAGACAGCGCGCGGAAAAATATTGCCGACTCTCTCCGCCGCGAAAAGGCGCCGGGAACACCGGCGCGCTACGTCCGCATCAACGCCATTGGTCATGACCGCATGAATGCGGACCTCGAAGCGGTAGTCCGTCCGGGTCTCGAAGGCCTCGTCTGCCCGAAGGTCGACACGCCCGATGAAGTGCGCAGCGTCGATGCGATCCTTGATGAAAAAGAACCCTCGAGTGGGTTGCCGAAAGGCAGCGTCAAGCTTCTGATCGCCATCGAAAGCCCGCGCGGTTTGCTCAACGCGGCCGCGATTGCGGCCTCATGCCCACGCATCGTCGGGATGATCTTCGGCGCTGAGGACTTCGGGCGAGAAATGGGCTTGCCCGCCGTGCGCGCGGGCCACGCGCGCGATCTGATTTACGCCCGCTCTACGGTCGTGATTGCCGCGGCCGCGGCGCACGTCCAGGCCGTGGATGGAGTGTGGGTGGATCTAAACGACAACGACGGATTGTTGGGATTCGCCAAGCAGTCGCGCGAGCTCGGATTTTCCGGGATGTCGTGCATTCATCCGGCGCAAGTTCAGGCGATCAATAACACGTTCAGCCCCACTGCCGAAGAAATCGATTATTGCCGAAAAGTTTTGCGAGCCTTTGAAGAAGCGAACGCTCGCGGAGATGGTTCAATCGCCTTCGGCGGTCAACTGATCGATCGCCCGATTGTCGAGCGCGCGCGCCGCACCATCGAGATGGCAAAATCTTTGAACCTAATCTCGTAACGCATCGAAGGGACAACCGATGAAAAGGCAACTGGGGTTCGCGCTGGTTTTTATCTGGTCCATGACTACGGGCGCCGCCGCGCCGGATCGTATGACGCCCGTCCGCATTACGGATGGTGTTTACCTGCTGCAGCATTCTCGAGGATCGGGCAACTCGACCGTGGTTTTTACGCCTGACGGAGTCTTGGTTTTCGATTTTGCCATCGACAACGCGGATCAAACCCTCGCGTTCATTCGCAAGCAGACCGACAGGAAGGTCAAGTATCTAATCTCGTCGCACAGCGCCGGCGATCATGCCTCCGGAGCATGGCACTTCCGCGAGGACAAACCGGTTTACATCGCGACTAAAAACCAGGTTCATGACCTCCTCATGCAAGAACTGGAAGAATTCAACGAGCGGAAAAACTCCAACGACCCGCGCAACGCCGGCTACAAAGGCAAAGAACTGATTCCGCCCGATATTGGATTCGACGGCAGCATGACCTTGTACTTCGGCGGCCTGACGTTTCAGATGACCGCGGAAGGCCGCGGCCACAGTACCGGCGATCTCACGGTTTATATCCCGCAAAAGCGGGTTTATCTGATGGGCGATTTGCTCGACACCGAAATCCACCCTGGACAGGGTGAATCGGCCGGAGTTTTCTATTCCAACGTCAAAGGTTGGCTCCAGATCCTCGATAACATCATGGCGCGAAATCTTCCGGTGGAAACCTACGTCCCCGGTCACGGGCCGGCGCACATCGGCCGCGGCATCAAAGACCTCGAGGAGCAAAAGCGCTACTTTGTCGTGATGCGCGACGAGGTTGCGAAGATGGTCGCCGCGGGGAAAACACTCGACCAGATCGAAAAGGAATTCAAAATCCCGCAGGAGTTTGCCCATTACGCCCGGCCCGAGCGCCTCAAGCAGTTCTACAAGCTCTTTTATAATCAGCTCGGGGAAACAGGATACTAGAAAGAGCCGGTCGCCAAAGGTTAAAACTATCCTGATCATAGGGTCATGCTGAGCAAAGCGAAGCATCTCACACTGCCCATGCCGCTCCTAACGAGATGTTTCGCCTGTAGACTCAGGCTGACACCTTGCAGGCCTAACTTACTCAGGAGGCAGACAATGAAGTCTTTTTTCATAGCTGCAATACTAGGACTCGCTTTGGTTGGTCCGGCGTCGGCGCAATCCGCCAAACCGATGCCGATCGATCAGCTCGCTGCATACAACAAACCGGACAGGGAAAAGGTTTTGTACGCCGGCGCAAAAAGCGAAGGCAAAGTTACCTGGTACACATCTCTCGCCGGCGAATCGTACAAACAGCTCGCCGCGGCATTCGAAGCGAAATATCCGGGAGTCAGGGTCGAATCGTATCGCGCGACGCGCCAGGAAATGAGCGCCAGAATCGCCGCAGAATCGCAGGCCCAGCGCTACATCGTGGACACCATCGAAACCACGATTCCGCTGTTGAAGCTCCTCAAAGAGAATTCCATGTTGGTGCCCTACTATTTTCCGACTCAGGCGAAGTTCCCGGACAACACAAAGGAAAAGACGGGCAAAGACCTGGTGTTCTGGGCGATCGATCGCGAGTCGCACATCGGCCTCGCCTATAACAAAAATTCGATCGCTTCCAAGTTGGCGCCGCGCAACTACGACGGCTTATTGCGTCCGGAACTGAAGGACAAAATTGCCTTTGCCGGCAGCGACACGGGTGTGACCGTCATTGGTGCCATGCTCAAATTCAAAGGCGAGGAATACGTCAAGAAGCTCAAGACTCAGAATCCGGCGATTCACAATGTTTCCGGCCGTGCTTTGCTCGACCTGGTGATTTCCGGCGAAGTCGGCGTGTCGCCGACGATCTTTCGCAATCACGTGGAAGTTTCCCTCAAAGCGGGCGCGCCCGTCGAATGGATTCCTATGGATATCGTGCCCGCCAACTCCGGGTCGACCGGGGTATCCGCTAAGGCGCCGCACCCTCATGGCGCTTTGTTGCTCGCTGATTTTATCCTCGGCGCCGGCGGGCAAAAGGTGCTCGAAGAATTCGAGTACGGCAATCCGACCAAAGATTACGGCTTCAAACGCTGGTATCCAGAGCAGGGTTTGAGCGCCGAGCAGATTGACAAGCTCGAGGAGAAATGGCGCGCGGCTCTGCGCGATCTGACCAAGCGATCTTTTTAGCGGCGGCGAACTTTTTCGCATCGACGCCGCGGCGCATTCCTTCGGAGGTACGGTTATGAAGACCGGCTCTTATATCGACGGACAATGGTTTCATCCCAAATCGACGCGTCGGGTACGCAATCTAAATCCCGCCGATCCGGATGATGTCATCGGCGAATTTCCGGCAGCGACCAGCGAGGACGTGCAACGCGCTATCGAATGCGCTCAACGAACCGCGAAGAGCTGGCGCAAAACGCCGGGACCCGAGCGCGGCCGCGTGCTTTGGCGGGCTGCCGATATCGCGCGCCAGCGCGCCGACGAAATCGCGCGTACGCTCACGCGCGAGGAGGGAAAGATTTTCAAAGAAGCCAAGGGCGAAGTGATGAAAGGCATTTCACTGCTGGAGTTTTACGCCGGCGAGGGTTTTCGCATGCACGGCAAGACACTGCCTTCGGAAGCCCGCGATACTTTTACCTATACGGTTCGCGCTCCCCTCGGTGTCGTCGGTTTGATCGCGCCATGGAATTTTCCATGGGCAATTCCGGTCTGGAAATCGGCTCCCGCGCTGGTATCCGGCAACAGCGTGATCTTCAAACCGGCGGAACTCACTCCCGCCACCGCTACCCTGCTCACGGAAATTTACGCCGAGGCGGGACTCCCTCCCGGGGTTTTCAATATGCTGGTCGGCGCCGGGTCCGTGGTCGGCGAAGCGATGGTTCAGTCCCCGGTGCTGCGCGCGATCTCATTCACCGGCTCGAACGAAGTTGGCGGCGCGCTTTACGCGAAGGCGGCACAGCGCGGCGCAAAAGTGACCTGCGAGATGGGCGGCAAAAATGCCGTCATCGTGATGGCGGACGCCGATCTCGATAAGGCCGCGACCGCGATCCATGGCGGCGCCTTTGGATCGACGGGCCAACGCTGCACCGCGACATCACGGGTGATCGCCGCGCCCGCCGTGAAAGACGCCCTGCTCGACCGCCTTGTGCAATCGGCGAAAAAAATCAAACTGGGTTCCGGCCTGGATGAAAGCGTCGATATGGGGCCGGCGGTGGACGAAAAGCAATGGCGGACCGATCTCGACTACATTCAGATTGGACGACAGGAGGGCGCGCGCCTGGTTCTCGGCGGCAACAAACCCGAGCATCTCGGCAAAGGTTATTTTGTCGAGCCGACGATTTTCGACAATGTCGCGCCGAGCATGCGTATTTTCAAGGAGGAGATTTTCGGTCCGGTGCTGGCGATTTCCAGCGCCGAGACGCTCGATCAGGCGCTCGCGTTCGCCAATGGCGTCGAGTACGGTCTCACGACGTCGATTTTCACCGAAAACATCGACACGATTATGCGCTTTGTCGAGGAGGTGGAAACCGGCATGGTGCACGTGAACGAGCCCACCATCGGCGGTGAGGCTCAACTCCCGTTCGGCGGCACCAAAGCGACCGGTGTGGGCGAGCGGGAAATGGCGGAGGAAGGACTGAACTTTTTTACCGAGCTAAAAACAGTGTTTATCAATTATTCGGGAAAGGCCGAACGCTCGATGATTCGCTAAGGGGGCGCCGCATGCTGCGCCCCTACTCCTTATCCACAGGCGCAGCGCCCTGCCAGTGACCCACATCGATGATAATGTCCTCGGGTCCTTTGAACTTATCTTCGTAATAGGCGGTGCCAAGGTTCACCGCTCCGGCTTTGGTCGCGCCCGCCGCTTCCATGCGCGCAAACTGCTCCTGATCGTCTGCCACGGAGAAACCGATATGATCGATGCCGGCTTTGCCGCCCATCCCTGCCGCGAGCGGCAATACGGTGATGTTCACCGATCCATCGCTCAAATCGATGGCGTTGTTCTTGCGCTTTTGAATCAGCTTCATGCCCATGGCGTCGACAAAGAATTTTGCCATGGCATCGACGTCCGTTGCCCGGTAAGCGATGTGTCTAATTTTAGCCATCGTTTTCTCCTGGTTTGAAAGAGCTTCCTTGGACGTTGAACCCTTGAAAACGCATTGGAGGGCGTTTATCCGCCGTAGAAAACTTTCTCTCCCAAGTCGCGCATTGCCAGTGTAGCATCATCGGGTCGGCCGGACGGCTGCACGGCAACACCGGCATCCTTCACTTCTCCTACGAAAATCGAATGATCGCCCATTTCTACCGTATTCACCAGCGCACACTCAACGAAGGCCGGGGCCTTGTCCAAAATAGGCGCGCCCAAGCTTCCCTTGCGAAAAGATTCTCCGCCGATGGTATTACCTTCTCGCTCGAGCGGCTTGAAAAAAGTAAATGCCTGGCCCTTTTGATCCTTGCCGAGAATGTTCAAGGCGAATGTCTTGGATTCCTTGATAATCGAATGAGCGCCCGAGTCCGCTTTCACGCCGACCACGACAAGCGGCGGTTGGAAGGCGGTCTGGGTGACCCAGTTTACCGTGGCAGCAGCGACTTTGCCGTCTTTGCTCTCGGACGTGAGCACATAAATCCCATAAGGAATCATCCGTAAGGCCGTTTTTTTGGCATCAGCATCCATTATCGATATTTCCTTTCATGTGAATTGCGATCCGCCGAAGCTGCTGGGATTCTATGGAACCATGAGCGAATCTTCAAGGACTCGACACCAATCTGTTTGCTCATTCCGGCGGGACGCAAAATGCGAGAGCGGCATAGCGGTTCGCGCCAACTTGGAAATCACCCACTTTCATCATGCCGAGTCCGTTTACGTGCGCGCGCAGCGAATGCGCATTGCTGTGCGAAACAAACGCGACGCCGATGTCAAACTGTCCGGCCAAGTCTTTTTTCTGCGCCTCATAAAGGCCGCGCAGGAGGCCGCGGCCCCGGTATTCGCGCGCAATGCAAACCGGCCCATAGATGTAGCTGCTAAAGCTGCTGAGAGGCCGATCTTCAAACCGAAATACTGGATAGCTAAGCAGCATTTCCGCGATTACAGGCGAGCCGCTTGGGAATTCGTTCCTGAAGGCACATAGAAAACCGGCCACCTGCTGATCGAGAATCGCCACCGTCGTCCCTAAATCCTGGGCAATTTGCGCGGTTTGCTCCAAGCTAAATTGAGCCGAGAGAAAGCCGGTTTTCCGTTCCTCGCCGGTCAGGTTCGCGATGTAATTGGCGGATTGCAACTGCAGGATTTGTCGATAGTCGGCGGCAACGGCGCGCCGATACTGAGCCGCTTTAGGCATATTCGCTGATCTTCGTTGAGCTACCCTGATCCGGGCCAGTTTTTTGAATTCGGAGAGTTCCCGCCCCGGCGCATCATTTCCTTGAACATCTCGGCAAAAAATCCACCCAATGCTCCGGCGGGAATGGCTGCCGCAAAGGACAGCGCCATGAACCACTCAGGTAAGGCATTTTCATCGCTGCCGGCGCCTTGCAATACCAGGCCAAGTAAAATCGAGCCGATGCCGACCAGAGCGCCGTGCTTCATCTCCAAGCTCCCGGACTGGTAGGCGGCATAAAAGCCGCCGATCAAGGTACCGAGCGAGCCCAGTACGAGACTGGCAATCAAACCTTCACTGGATGTCCAATACTGAGCATAGGCCTCCTCGGCGCGTCCTTGCTCTGACAGTTCTTTAGCGATGAAGAACGCATAGTAGCCGCTGGTCAAAGCCATGGTCGCGATCGTATCGATGACCACACCCACGAGAATCGGTCGAAATTGGATACCGCTCAAGAAACCTGTGGGCTCGATCCGTGATGGCGGTTTGACGGGATGGTAAGACATAGCGATTGGGAACCCCGATCGAATCGGCTATAAGTTGCGGTTGACACAGCCGCTCTCCTAGGGAAAATAACGTCACGCGCGAGTAAAACGCAAACTCACTCCAATGTTTCACCGTTTTCGCTACGAGGCGGAATTTTATCCATCCCTGAGTCGTGTTCCGCTGTACGTTCGCATGAAGCTCGACCTTACCGGGATCAGAATTTCCCTTAAAGATTGGCTCGCCTTCGACTTTGCCGAAAGAGCGGCGCTGTGCCATCTACCCTGCCGACTCTCCGACGAGAGACAAGCGTTCGTCGGGTATTTAGATTTTCTTTCGCGGAAATACTGTGGAACACCCGCTGTCGTGACGAACGCGTTGGACAGCGCGCTTTGGGACAAAACACGGTTACCGGAGCCAGTGCGAAAAAAAAACGCTGATTCACTCAAGCGGATTACTTCGGAGGAATGGTCTAACTGGCAATTTCATGAGCGCTATGCTTTGTACAAAACCGCGATATCACAAAGCCAACCGGACGCCTTCGCCCAGGTGCTCGAGCAGTTGCGCGACCCAAGCGCCGCCAGCGAGAGTGAACTTTAGTGCGACCGCGCTGACCTAGGCGCCGGACCCCGCGATCATGCACGTCAAAGCCGTCGAACAAAGACAAGCGCATCGTTACGGAGAAATCTTTCGGGTACTGTGGGAAAACCGCACCGAACTCCCCTACGCCTGGGCGATTCTTAAGCACGGTGTCTGTGATGTCTGTTCGCTTGGACCCTATGATTTTCGTGACAGTGTCGTCGATGGCGTCCACCTGTGCATGCGCAGGCTCAAATCGCTCAGACTCAACACAATGGCGGCACTGGATCTCGGGGCTACGGCTGACCTGAATCGACTACGAAGGCACGGCCCGGAAGAGCTCCAATCCCTCGGCCGTCTGGCGCATCCGATGATTCGGCGGCACAGAGAACCCGGTTTCGTGCGATGCTCGTGGGATGAAAGTTTCGAATTTATTTGTCGCGCGATCCACGACGCCGCGCCGCATGCGATGGGATTCGTGGCAACGCCGCACGGACGAACCAACGAAATCTATTATGCATTTCAGAAGCTGGCGCGAATACTGGGCAGCAACAACGTCGCTCTCTCCTCCTACCCCTGCCGCGACGATGAGTTTTCAGGACTCAAATGTACACTCGGTTATGGCGCTCCTACCTGTTCGCTTTCGGATTGGATTGGCACTGACCTGCTCATCATTTTCGGTGCCGATGGGCTTAGTAATTATCCGCTGACGAAAAAGTACCTGCGCCGCGCGCGAAAGGCGGGCACACGCATCATCGCAGTGACTCCGCTAGTGCGAGCGAAAGAAGCAAGCGACTGGACGTCTTCGCTTGGCAGAAGCACAATGCAAGGACGAAATTCGAGTCCGTATCGCTGCCAAATTCGCGCCGATGGCGAGATCGCTTTTATCAACGGTGTTCTAAAAACTCTCATCGCGAACGATCAGGTCGATCTTGAATTCGTCGACAAGCACACTGCACATTTCGATAACTTCCGCGATGCTTTGCAAACCCAGTCGTGGGAGATGCTCGAGCGTTGCTCCGGCGTCTCCCGTACGGTAATGCAGGAATTCGCCATTCGATACGGCGCAGCGCGCTCGGCTGTTTTCGTCTACACAGGGGAATTTACCGACTGCGAATTTGCCGGTGCCAAGGTCAAAGCGATCGTGAACCTCGCTCTCGCGCGCGGTATGCTCGGGCGTGAAAAATGCGGCATTATGCCCATTGGGGCCCAGAGCAGCGCTCGGGCGGCTAGCGAATGCGGCGCCGAGCCAGACCAGTTCCCCGGCGGTTTTTTCATCAATGAGAGGAGCGCCAGGCGCTTGTCAAACCTCTGGCGTCATCCCGTACCCTCGAACCCCGGCCTGACGTTGCCGGCCATGATGGATGCGGCTTACGCACAGCAAATCAAGTTTTTTTACTTTCTTGGTGGCGATCCGTACGAAACGTCGCCGGACGACGGTTACGCTGCCGAGGCGCTGAGCCGGGTGCCGGTGCGCATTCATCAAGACCTCGTGCTCAGGCCTTCAATGCTGCTCGATACCAGCGACGCAGTGGTTGTTTTGCCGGCGCAAACGCGTTACGAGCAACGAACCGGTGGCACATGTACGAGCACCGAACGCCGCATTCTTTTCACGCCGGAGCTTGCGGGCCATAAGATTGGCGAGAGCCGTCCGGAGTGGGAAATTTTGAGCTCCATCGGGCGTAAGTCGATGCCCAATGGCGAGCTACTGTTTCCTTTCCATAATAGCCAGGCGATTCGGGAAGAAATGAGCCGCGTAATGCCGATCTACCAGGGCATAGAGAAAATCACCAAAGCAGGAGATCAACTTCAGTGGGGAGGTCCACAGCTCTACCGCGATGGCTTTAAGATGATGCCCGGTAAACGCGCACTTTTCACAGCGCTCGAACCGCCGCCCGGCAAGCCAAACAATCAGTAATTCGCAAAACCAATGCAGACGCATGCTCAACAAAATTCGGATCGAGATCTGTTCCCGCGTTTTTCCAACGCCGAATACACTCGCCGGTATACCGCGATCCGTGAGGCGATGGACAAGGAGAATCTCGCCGCATTGCTGATCTCCGGCGCTCGCGGTTCTGCGGAAATTCACTATCTGTCGAACTATCTTGCACAATCCCCTTGCTGGCTGTTATTTCCGCGAAACGACAGTCCCGCGGTTTTCATCCACTTTTTTAATCATCAGCCGTGCGCCAAGGCACAGTCGGTGATTGAAGACGTACGGTGGTACGGACCGGCGCCGGTGCCGCGTCTGATCGACGAGTTGCGCAGGCGCGGCATGGGCAAAAGCAAAATCGGCCTGGTGAGCATGCGGGCGATGGCCTACGGACATGTGACCGCGCTAGAACGCGCTTTTCCACAAGCCGAGTTCGTCGAGTTCGGTCCGCAGTTCACTGGGATTCGTCAGGTGCGTAGCGAAGAGGAGCTCGTCTATCTGCGCAAGAGCGGTTATCTAACCGATATCGCCTGCGAAGCGCTGGAGCGCGATTTGCGCCCCGGATTGACCGAGCACGACGTGCTCTCAATCGTTTATGGAGCATACATCAAAAACGGCGGGGACCCCGGCATTCACTTTATTGCGACCACCAGCATGGAGAAGCCGGACCGCTTTGTCCCGTGGCAGAAGCAAACGGCACGCGTGCTCGAAGCGGGCAGCGTTGTCATTACAGAGCTGACCGTTAGCTACTGGGGTTATTCGACGCAGATTCATCGCCCTTTCGCCATCGCTCGCGAGCCGTCAGCCACGTATCACAAACTCTTCGAAACGGCACGACAATGCTTTGAAAACATTCGTAAGATCTGCCAGCCCGGCACCACCAGCGGGGAGATTGTCGCTGCGTCTTCCATCATTGAAGAGAACGGCTTTACTTCCTACGACAGTGTCTTTCATGGCGAGGCCGGGAAATCACCGGAGCTCGGGACAAAATCAGCGGCACATCCCCTGGAGCCCTGGACTTTGCGCGAGAACATGGTTCATGTCGTTCAGCCGAATCCGGTGACGAGCGATTTTCAAGCCGGGTTACAGCTCGGGGCGGCGGTTGTCGTGAAGCCGGGCGGTGGTGAGCTGTTGCATAATTATCCATTCAAATTTCCGGTATGCGGATGAACGCGGGAACGCGCGGAGGAACCATGATCGCCAAGACAAAAATTCCAATCGCCATGCTAGTCGCTGCGATGGTTCTTGTTTCGCCCGTCATGGCGGCCCAGCCGCTTACCAAAGTGATCATGACCACCGGCTCCTTCAGCGAGCGCGAAGCGGCGATGTACGTCGCCCAGGATCAGGGTTTTTTTCGGCGCTACGGTTTGGAACTGACGTTCGTGCAGGTTCGCAGTGGTCCCGTTGGCATGGCAGCGATCGCGTCCGGCGAAACCCAGCTTCACGAAGGCTCCGCCACGGCGGCGGTTCTGAGCGCCGCCGCTGAAGGCCTCGATCTGGTGTTTGTCGCCGGCATGATCAACAAATTGATCGGCAATATTATGGCCACGCCCAAAATCAAATCCCCGACTGATCTGAAAGGGAAAGCGATTGCGGTCACCAGCGCCAGCGGCGGCAGCTGGATGTTCACCACCCTCGCGCTGGAATATTGGGGCTTGGACGCGAAACGCGACGGCATCAGCTTTCGCATTCTCGGCGATGAGTCGGTGCGAAGCCAAGCGCTGCTCAACGAATCCGTCGCGGCGACTCACCTGGGTTACACCTTCTCGGCGCCGCTGATCGCCCGCGGCTTTACCAATCTCGCCGATTTGGCGAAGCTGCCGATTCCCTTTCAGAGTACCGGCGTTCTCACCACCCGTCGCTTCATGAGCGCTTCGCCGGAGGTTGTCGAGGGTGTTCTGCGCGGCATCGTCGATTCGTTGCACTTCATCGCTCAACCGGAAAACAAGCCGG
>JBIOXP010000256.1:0-3483 GCA_044869705.1 Binatia bacterium
TCGATACTCAAATTAACGAATGGGCTGAACGGATGATCGACAACGCCTTTTTTGAAACCGATTTTGTGGCTGAACTCTGCCATGGCGCAAAACTCCGGCTTAGTCGGGTGGCCAAAAAAGATCGCCGCATTGTTATCGTGAGCCATGCGGAAGATTTCGCCGATTTCGGGTAAAAGACGACTGTGCTCGTCGAGCAGATAATGACCGTATTTGATTGCCTCGGGCCAGGGTAGTGGATCGGTATGGGCTTTGGGATTGGCGGTTTTGTCCCACGCGCTCGGCTT
This sequence comes from Binatia bacterium, assembly GCA_044869705.1. Classification (GTDB taxonomy): domain Bacteria; phylum Desulfobacterota; class Binatia; order UBA9968; family UBA9968; genus DP-20. The sequence goes on from JBIOXP010000256.1 coordinate 285, forward strand.
GCCACCAACAATCGAAAGCGTGTTGGCGGAAGTATTATTCGGCATCCAGAGTCCGACCACGCCAGCTTTAAGCATTTTAGCCGACCATTCGGGTTCGATCTTCGAGAGAAAACCTTGCGTGACCGAGCTCCCCGGCCAAACATGGGCTGGGGTCAAGTTTCTTTCGGCACACCAAGACTCAAGCGCGCTGCGCACCCCGGCGACGGTCCCAGCGGGATCTTTTCTGCCGACAATGGTTTTGTAGAGAATGCCCTTCATCCGGCTCTTTGATGCGAGCTTTGCAACGCCGAGCGCATCTTGCTGTCCTTCGTGCGCATGGCAGTGGATGTCGATGGCATCCTCGACGCCGAGCACGTAGTCGAGCGAGGGATCCACAGGCCCTTGCTTAAAACCGCGACGCGCTGGGTAAGAGGTCACTGAGCGGATCGCGCTCGGAGTCGTATAGTCCGGATTGGTTTCAGCCATGATCCAGCCTCCATTTTGTGCAATTACTGGGACCATATCGCTTCCCTGGCCGGCGGGCAACTGAAGCACGTCTGAATACGTATCGCTTACACGCTGCGAAATTTCTTCGCGCGGCGGACGAAATAGTCCCACATGGATTCGAGCCGGTGTGGCGTGTAGATCTGCTCGTATTTTACCGCGGCTTCTTCATCGCCCGTCCAGGACGGATCGCCGGACGCGGTTGCCATGAGCTGAATGCGCGCGGCCTTTTCCAGGAAGATTGCGTAAAGCGTAGCGACTTCAATGGACTCACCGACGACAGTCGAGCCGTGATTTTTCATCAGCACACCGCGGCATTTGCCAAGACTCTTGGCCACTTCGACACCAAGCTCCGGCGTCCTGATCAAAGCCGTCGTGAAATCAAAGGTCGGCAAACCTTCGTGGAAAATATTCCCTTCATGGCTGATCGGTCGAAGTTTTTGGCCGAGCGCGCCAAAAGCGGTGGCGTACGGAGGATGGGAATGCACGACGCAGTTCACATCCGGACGCGCCTTCATGATTTCGGTGTGAATAAAAACTTCGGAGTGGCGCTCGTATTTACCGTCAACCTTTTTTCCCGTTTCAATATCCACCACGATGATATGCTGCGGCCGGATCTCTTCGAAGCCGAAGCTATGCGGCTTCATGAGGATCCGGTTTTGCCCGGGAACACGAACCGAGACATGGCCGAGGATATTATCCCAATGACCTTCATTAGCGAGAATGTTGCACGAGTAAGCGAGCTTTTCCTTCATCTCTTTCAGGTTGACGGCCATGGACTACTCCTTCGGATATTCGTTGGACGTGATTGATGAGCGCGCGCTGGCAAGTGATCAGGATCTGCTGCGCAATCGGAATCTTTGGATTTTTCCGGTGACGGTTTTCGGCAGGTCGTCGACGAACTCTACCCAGCGCGGATACTTGTAAGGAGCCAGTTTGCTCTTCACATGATTCTGCAATTCGAGACGCAGCTCGGCACTGGGTTTAAACTCGCTCTTCAGCAGCACGAATGCCTTGGGTTTCAATAAGCCGTCGGCATCGGTATCGCCGATCACCCCTGACTCTAGAACTGCGGGGTGTTCCATCAAAGTGTTTTCGATTTCTATGGGCGATACCCATAACCCGCCGACCTTCATCATGTCGTCGGAGCGCCCGCAGTACCAATAGTAGCCTTCGCCGTCGCAGTAATAGGTATCGCCGGTCTTGAGCCATTCACCCTGCATGGTCCGCTTTGTTTGCTCGTGCTTGTTCCAATAATACGGTGAATTGGCGTCGCCTTTGACCATCAGATTGCCAACTTCTCCAACGGGAACTTCTCGACCTTCATCATTGACGATTTTGGCCTCAAAAGCCGGCGTCACCTCGCCACTGCTCCCGGCCTTGGCGCGGCCAGGCCGATTGGCGAGGAAGTCGTGCGCCGCTTCGGTCGAGCCGACGACGTCCAACAATTCGAGTCCGGTGCTTTCTTTCCATTGATGGAACAGCGCCGGCGGCAGGGGCTCACCTGAGGATAGGCAAATGCGCAGCGAGCTCAGATCGTACTTCTTTTGCACGCGCAAAAAGCGCGCGTAGAGAGTGGGCACGGAAAAAAAGAACGTTGGTCGATACTTCTCGATGACTTGCAGAATTTTTTCAGGCTCCGGTTTTTCCGGCCAGAGCACGGTCGACGCACCAAAGCGGAAAGGGAAATAGAGAGAATTTCCCAAGCCATAGGAAAAAAACATTTTCGACGCCGAGAAGCACAGATCATCGCTGCCCATTTTCAGCACCGGCTTGACGAACAAGTCGGTGATCGTGATCATGTCATGCTGTAAGTGGACGGCTCCTTTGGGACTTCCGGTGCTTCCCGAGGTATAACCCCAAAAGCAAACATCATCCCTGGTTGTCCTCTCCGGCTCCAGCTTATCTGAGGCTTTGGCAATTGCCTCCTCGTACGAAAGCGCCTTCCCGCGCGCCGCGCCAACAACCATCACGCGCTTCAAAAACGGCGTGTTGTTCCAGATTTTTTCGATTTCCGGCAAAACCGATTGGTGTACGATAATTGCTCGTGCCCGGCTATCGTTGATCAGATATTGGTAATCCTTGGCGAACATCCAGGGATTGGTCGGCACCGCTACGGCGCCGATTTTGATCGCGCCAAAAAAGCTATAGGCAAACTCGGGCGAGTCCGGCAAGATCAAGAGCACGCGGTTTTCGATCTCAATGCCGAGATCTCTCAGGGCATTACCGGTGCGGTTAACCTTTTCGGAGACTTGCTGGTAGGTGATCTTTTCGTCTTGATAATAGATGGCGATTTCGCCGCCGCGACCTTGCGCAATGTTGTCATCAACGAAGGTCGTGGCGGCATTATAGAAGTCGGGGAGATCGACTTTCATGAACGATGGACTGAGCGCTCGCGGTCAGAAGCCTCGAGCTGATTATTCTCCTCCGATAATTTCGCCTTGGACATCGGTGGCGATGACGACCGATTTCGAATCGGTATAATGTTCGATCGCTTCATCGCCGTGCTCTTTGCCGAGACCGCTTTGTTTAACGCCGCCAAACGGCAACTCGTCATAAATGATTTGCGCCGAATTGACCCATGTGTAACCGGCTTCGATATTTTCCGCGCCATACATCGCCCGGTTGATGTCACGTGTCCAGATCGAAGACCCCAGGCCGAAGATCGATCCATTAGCCTGTTCGATCGCCTGTTCGAGATTTTTTACCCTGATGA
>JBIOXP010000257.1:0-6233 GCA_044869705.1 Binatia bacterium
AGCACGCCGCCAAATATCGGCTGCCCGCGATTTATGAAAGGACAGAATATATAACCGATGGTGGTCTTATGAGTTACGGCGCAAGTATGACGGGGAATTTCCGCCGTGCCGCTACTTACGTCGATAAAATTCTCAAGGGCGTCAAGCCCGGAGATTTACCCGTCGAGCAACCGACAAAGTTCGAGCTAGTTATCAATCTCAAAGCGGCCAAGCAGATCGGCCTCGCCATCCCGCCGAACCTGCTGGCGAGAGCGGATCGGGTGATTCGATGATTCGATTTTAGATTTTAGATTTGGTGCCACAAGGCATAACTGAAACAACCCGAACTGCATTGCCGTGGGTTCGATCCGAGAATCGAAAACCTGTGGTGAGTGACGTCGAACCATCGCCAATCCAAAACCCCTACTGAGCTATGTCGAAGTTTCCAAAATGGGCCGGAATTGTCGCTATCGGTTTCACATTCGCGCTGTGTGGGGGAGTGGCCCGGGCGCAGCAGTTGGCCAAAATACCGAGAATAGGATTTTTAAACGCTTTGTTTCCGACCACTAATCCTACCCGTATCGAAGCTTTTCGGCAGGGGCTTCGCGATCTTGGCTACGTGGAGGGGAAAAATATTGTTCTCGAATATCGCTACGCCGAGAGGAAAGTCGGTCGGCTCTCCGCGCTTGCCGCCGAGTTGGTAGGCCTCAAGGTCGACGTCATCGTCACGAGCGCCTCGCAAGAAACCCGTGCCGCCAAAGTAGCGACGAGTACCATTCCTATCGTGATGATCAATGAACCTGATCCGGTTGGAACTGGGCTTGTCGCCAGCCTGGCGCGACCGGGCGGGAACATCACTGGGCTGTCTACACTTTCACCGCAGCTGAGCGGCAAGCGATTGGAGCTTCTGAAGGAAATCATTCCGAAGCTCTCTCGCGTGGCCGTCCTCGGGAATTCGAGTAACCCGGGGAACGCGAATACGCTAAAAGAATTAGAGTTAGCCGCTCAGGCGTTGAGAGTTAACATTCAATACCTCGATGTCTCAAGTGCCAATGAAATCGAGAATTCGTTCCGCGAAGCAGGCAAGGAGCGCGCCGACGCAGTCATCGTGCTATCGAACTCCATTGTCACGTCGCAGAGAAGACAGATTATCGGCCTTGCAATCAAAAGCCGACTCCCGGTGAGCTATCCCAGAACTGAATTTGTGGAATCTGGCGGACTCATGACCTACGGGGTAAGCCTGATCGAGAACTCTCGCCGCGCCGCCGCTTATGTCGACAAGATTCTCAAAGGCGCCAAGCCGGCTGATCTCCCCGTCGAACAGCCCACGAAATTTGAGTTTATCGTCAATCTAAAAGCCGCAAAGCAGATCGGATTAACCATTCCACCGGATGTCTTAGCAAGAGCCGACAAAGTGATCCGGTGATTCGATTTTGGATTTTCGATTTTAGATTTTGGATTGAAAGGCAGCCGAACAAGTTTATGAATGTGTTTTCTTCACAGCTTTCATCCGACAATCGAAACCCTGCGGTGAGCAACGTCGAACCATCGGCAATCCAAAATCCAAAATGGTTAAAATTCCACCGAACGTGCTTGCCCGCGCGGATCGGATGACGCAATTGCTGCGATTCAAAGGTGGCCGATTCGTGCCGCTGGTTTACGCTTCGTCGGCATGCATGCGGCTGTCTCATGAAACGGATAAATTTCTCGAAGGGAGTCGATGAACCGCCGTAATTTGATAAAGCTCGTTAGCCTCGTTGCGCTGGTCTGGCCGACTCAGACGCTCGCGCAGCCGGCGGTCGGCACACGACGGATCGGAGTTCTGACGTATCTTGAAGAGAACGATCCGCAGTCGAAGATTTATCTTGATGCATTTGTTCAAAGTTTGCAGAAGCTCGGTTGGACCGTCGGACGCAATCTCAGGATCGATAACCGTTGGACCGGAAGCGATGCCGAGCGCGCGCGCAGGTCTGCGGCTGAACTCGTTGCACTCGCACCTGACGTCATACTGGTCGCCGGCGGCGGCATGTTGGGGCCGCTCGAGCGGGCAACACACACCATCCCGATTGTATTCGTTCAGGTCGCTGACGCCGTCGGCGGTGGATTTGTTAAAAGTCTCGCTAAACCGGGCGGCAACGCGACCGGTTTTACGAATTTTGAATTCGATATCAGCACAAAATGGCTGGAACTGCTTAAACAAATCGCACCGCGCATGACCCGGACGGCCGTGCTGCGCGATCCCAACAACCCCAGTGGAACAGGGCAGTTCGGCGCCATCCAAGCGGCGGCTCCGTCGTTCGGCGTAGAGGCGAGCCCAATTGGTTTGAACGACGCCCGCGAAATTGAAGATGGCTTAAATGAATTCGGCCGGAAGGCCAACGGCGGCGTGATTGTGACGCCGAACGGGTTGGCGATTGTTCATCGGCAGTTGATCATTCGGACAACGACGCGAATGAAGTTACCGGCAATCTACCCGTTTCGGTTTTTTGTCGCCGACGGTGGATTGATTTCCTACGGACCCGATGTTGTCGATCAATACCGTCGCGCCGCCGGCTATGTGGATCGTATCCTCAAAGGTGAAAAGCCCGCCGACTTACCAGTGCAGCAGTCCACAAAAGTCGACTTGGCCATCAACTTGAAAGCCGCCAAGCAGATTGGCCTGACGATCCCGCCGAATGTGCTCGCGCGGGCGGACAAGGTCATGAAGTAGTTCGGCTACATTTGTTCCTTTCGGACAGTAGAATGATCCAGGGTCTACAGATGCTCTGGGGCGTTGTTCTCCTGGTGGTGATCACCGTGGGGCAGACATGGGCTGCCGAGGCCATCGACATTCGGTTGCATAGTGGCACCCCGCTTGAGGAGCGCGGGCGAGAGCAACTGCGTCGCTTGCTGCGCACATATGACCTGCACAGGTGGGTCTTTACACGCGACATTCTAATCCAGTCTGGCGTGATCCCGCATAGTCATCCGGTGCTCACCCTCAATACGCGCTACCTCGTCGATGACACCGCCGAGCTGGCGACGTTCGTGCACGAACAACTCCATTGGTTTCTGACGGACCACGTGGAGCGTGCGAAGACCAACGCGGCGCTCACCGAATTGCGTGTCCTTTACCCCACGGTCCCGACCGCGGCCCCCGAAGGAGACCCGCTGGGGGAGAGGAGCACCTAACTCCATCTGATCGTCTGCCATCTGGAGCTGCAAGCGGTGACAGCAATCCTCGGCGAGCAAAGTGCGCGGCAGCAAATGGAGCGCTGGACCCATTATACGTGGGTGTACCGGACCGTGCTCACGGAGACGGAGCGGATCGGAGAACTGTTAAGGCGTCATGGGATAGTCGTACCGGAGCAGCCAAGAGAGACGGAGTGACAACTTGCAGGCGGAATTTTCCAAAATTGGTATCCGCAAACACCCGTCAGGATTACGAGTTATGCTTACGGCCCTGGCACACGGAGGGAACATGCAAAAGTTGCGATCGCTGCTATTCACGATCCTGATCAGCATCAGTATCATTACGGTGGCGCGCGAAACCATGGCGCAGACGAGCGCTGCGCCATCGAAGGCGGGCACTCGTCTCATCACGCTCGGCACATCAGCTGGTCCGTCGTTGCGAACGGAGCGGGCGCAATCGTCCAATCTCTTAACCGTCAACGGGATACATTATGTCATTGACGCTGGCGATCGCGTGGCAAATCGTCTTACGCAAGCCAGGATCAATGTAAGGGACATCGGAACTATTTTTCTCACCCACCTTCACGACGATCACACGGCTGGTCTTAGTACGCTGCTGTCGGTGGCTTGGCTTCAAAATCGCACAAAGCCGATCAACGTCTATGGCCCGCCTAGCACGGAGGCGCTGGTCAAGGCAGCCGTGCAGTATTTCACCGTGAGTTCAGAGATCAGGATTAGCGACGGAACTCGGACAGTGCCGATCGCTCAGGTGTTTTTCGGTCATGATATTGGTACCGGCATGGTCTACCAGGATGCCAATATCAAAGTGACGGCTGTCGAAAATACTCATTTCCATTTTCCTCCAGGCAGTCCGGCGTATGGCAAATACAAGTCGTATTCTTACCGATTTGAAACGCCTGAACGAGTTATCGTATTCACCGGAGACACCGGCCCCAGCGATGCCGTCACCGACCTTGCCAAGGGAGCCGATCTGCTCGTGTCGGAAGCGTTATCGGTCGAAGATGTCAAGGAAACGAGTATCCGAGCCGGCCGCTGGCAAGCGATGACGTCCAACGAGCAGGCTCAGTGGCTTCGTCACCAGACAGAGGAACACCTTACGCCGGAGGAAATTGGCAAGATGTCAAAACGCGCGGGGGTTAAGACTGTAGTGCTGACTCACCTAGGGCCGAGGCCGAATACTGACGATTACACGTCGTGGGCCGAGGAGGTGAAGAAACACTTTTCCGGCCAGGTTCTCATCGCCAAAGATCTGATGCAGTTTTGACCGGTTTTAAGAAGAAAGAAAGCGCAGTCCAAAACTTTGCGCTTTAGACTGCTGATAAAGTGCTCGTCAATCCAAAATTTAAAACGCGTACTGAGGTATGACGAGGGATTCAAGATCCAAATGGTTTGGATCCGCCCAAGGAGCTGGCGCGGGCAGACAGAAACCATCGGATGTGAGTCCTGAGTCATGAGTTCTGGGTGCTGAGACATGAAAAATTCGATAAAGACCGGAAACTCAGCACTCATAGCTCGGCACTCAGTCCTGTATTTCGTTCTCTGCGCTTTGGTTTTTGCGCGCGCGCTTCCATCCTGGGCCGACCAGATCGAGAAATCTTATCGGATCGGCTTTATGTCGATCCGCTCCGAAACGGGTCCGTGGGATGAAGCCTTCAAGGTCGGTCTCCGCGATTTCGGTTACATCGAGGGAAAGAATGTTTTTCTAATATATCACTGGGCTGATGGTAAATTTGACCGATTTCCCGCCCTGGCTGAAAATCTAGTCCGGCAAAATGTCGATATTATCGTGACCGAGACAACTCCCGCCGCGCAGGCCGCTAAACAGGCCACACAGAATATCCCTATCGTGATGGCGATTGGCGGTGACGCCGTGGGCGCGGGATTGGTCACGAGTTTGGCTCGGCCGGGCGGCAATATCACGGGTCAAACTTTTATCGGGACCGACCTCGCACCGAAATGGTTGGAAAAGCTGAATGAGCTTGCGCCGAAAATGTCACATCCAGCTTTCCTGGCGAACTCCTCGATCGCTCCGGAGATCGCTTTTTTTAAAGTCATGGAACCTGTGGCGCGTGATCTCGGCATGACGATCAAATTCGTCGACATCACCGGTTTCAAGCACTTCCGGGACGCGTTTCGAGAGATGAGACGCTCCCGCCATGACGGATTCATCGGCGCGCCAAACGGCGGATTTCGGGAGAATCGCAAAGAGATTGCGAGCCTCGCGGCCGAGTACCGCTTACCGGCGCTGTACGGAAGCTCTGAATTCGTCGAGGCCGGCGGTTTGGCCTCTTACGGGCAAGATGTCTCGGCCATGTTTCGCCGCACCGCCTACTACGTCGATAGAATTCTCAGTGGAACAAAACCCGCCGATCTGCCAGTCGAACGACCGAGCAAGTACGAATTTTGGGTCAGCCTCAAAGCCGCCAAGCAGATCGGTCTGACGATTCCACCCAATGTTTTGGCCAGAGCCGATAAAGTTATCCGATGATCGAGCAACCTAAAACCTATGCTGAACCCGTCGACGCTGCTCAGGATACACTCTGTCGAAGTATCGAAAATCCACAAGCTAAAATTGTTATGTTCCACCGGATGTGCTGGCGCAGGCGGATCGCGTCATCAGATAGATGAATAGTTGTTCGCAAGCCAAAGAGGAGACGACACCAGTGGTAAAAAGAATGTTAGTTGGGCTGCTGACAACACTTTCTTTGACGCTTCTTTCTAACGCCGATGCGCAACAGGCCGGACTTCGTCGCGTCGGCGTCATCATGCAGGGCGGCCCGTATTACGAAGCAATCGATGGACTCCGCGACGGGTTGCGAAAACTCGGACTTCAACAAACGAAAGACTTCGTTCTCGAGATTCGGGATGCAAAGGGAGATCTGAAATTTGCGGAGGAATCGGCGCGGCAGCTTGAACGGGAGAAAGTTGATTTGATTTACACGCTGGCCACGTCGGTGACCAAGACGGTGAAGCAGGCGACGACCGACGTTCCTATCGTTTTCTATGCCGGGAACGATCCTGTGGCCCTCGGGCTAGTGGAAAGTTTTGCGCATCCCGGCGGG
>JBIOXP010000258.1:0-5372 GCA_044869705.1 Binatia bacterium
GCGGCTTGTCTTGGGCGGCGGTAAACGCTATCGGGCCGAGCAGGAGCAGCAGAATCACTATAGGAGCTAATCGCTTTAGCATATTTTTTTGATTCCTACTTTCTCAGCACTAAGCGAAACAGAGAGAAGAGATGTTTCGCTTCGCTCAACATGACACAAACGTATCATCGTAAGCAAAGAAGGATCTCGGTTTAAATATTGTAGAGCCGCGCCGCGTTATCGCACATAAGTTTTTGAAGCTGAGTTGGCGTCAGGTTTTTCCGTTCGGTGACAGCCTTTACTGTATGCGGAAACTTGCTGTCGCCGTGATTGTAGTCGGACGCAAATATCAGACGGTCTTCGCCGACGTAATCCATGACGAAGTTCAAGGTGTGCTCGTCGGGTTCGAAGGAATAATATACCTGCTCGCTGCGCATGTATTGGCTCGGCGGCTTTTTGATCAGTGGCACGGTGGGCGCGAGATATTCGTAGTGTTCGTCCAACCGCTCCATCCAATACGGCACCCAGCCCGCGCCGGCTTCCAAGAAGGCAACTTTGAGCCTCGGATAGAGCTCCAGAATACCACCGCCCACGATGCACATAACGCCGATCATCTGCTCGAAGGTATGTGTCGTGGCATGGACAAAGAAGGCGTTGTCGAACCGATCAGCCGCAGCTGCGGGCCGGCCCGAACCGACGTGCACGCAAACCGGCACGCCGAGCTCTTGCGCCTTGGCGTAAAAGGGATAGAAATCGGGATGATCGAGATTGCGTCCGGCAGAATGGGCGGAGGTCGCGACGGCGACAAACCCCAGTTCTTTGACACAGCGCTCGAGTTCTTTGACCGCCTCTTTAGGTTCCTGCATCGCGACCAATGCCACGCCTTTCAAGCGCTGCGCATTGGTCTTGCAGTAACCGTCGAGCCAGGTGTTGTAGGCGTGCGCGATAGCGCACGCGAGATCGCGATTTTCCAGGAAAGGGAGACTCAGAAATACCGTGGTGCCGAAATTCACTGCAGTGTCGATGCCTTCGATATCCATGTCTTTCAAACGTTGAACCGGATCGAACATACCGGTGGTCTTCTGCGGCCTGCGGCTGTAGGGAGCAGTACCGATGCCGAGACCCGTGCCGGACGGCTTCGCCCAGATTTTTCCTTCGAGTAACAATTGATCCTTACCGTCCGGACCGCTAATCATTTTGGGCGCGTGCTTTCTATACGGGGCATCGAGCAGCTCCTGCCAATCCGCATCACGTTCTTGGACGTGACCGTCAGCATCGATAATTCGTAGGTTGGTCATCTACTTTCCTCCCACGTAAAATTCACGACCGTCGTTCTGAGTAGCCGAAGGCGACGAAGAATCTCGTACTGAATCTCGTGATAAACCGAGATGCTTCGCTGCGCTCGGCACGACATTCCAATTACCCGCACTTCTATTTCGTTGAATTCAGTACGTGATCTGTCCTCGTGTTATTTGATTGGGTAATAAGGTACGTTCACTTCCGCGTGATCGCGTTCAACAGCTTATCCCAGCGCTCCAGGTCCTTTTCGTATTGTTCGGTTGTAAGGCCATGCTCGGGACGCCATTTTTTGAAACCGTAATCTTTGGCGCCGCTACCGTAATAATATTTCTCCAGCACTTTTTGTCCTTCCGGACTCAAAAGAAAATCCGCCATGAGTAGAGCGGCGTGCGGATGCGGCGGATTGGCCGCGATCGCGGCGCTGCCGACGTTCGTCGGAACCAGATCCATCGGCACCCATTCGACCGGCGCGCCTTTGGATGCGGCGAGTAGAGTATGAGTTTGAAAAATAGCGGGCGAGGCAGCAATCTCGCCGCCGGCGATGTTGTTGACCAGCGCGGGAGCATCGATGGAGTAAAGCTTGATCTCCTGAGCTTTGAGCTTGCGAACAAATTCTTCACTGCGCGTCTTGATCATCGCGCCGATAATTTTATCGCTGGTCTGGCCGATGCTGATGCCCATCTTGCCTTTGAGCTGCGGGTGTAACAAACCATCGAAATTTTTCGGCACCGCATCTTTCGGCACCAGCGTTTTGTTATAGGTCAGGCCGATATACGATTCACGGGCGAGCGCCCAAAAAACCGTGTTCTTGTCGGCTCGTTCCTTGCCGTCTTCAGGATAGCGGTCCAGATGAGGGGAATCGTAGGGACGGAGCAGTTTCTCGTCGCGCAGAAAAATCAGGCTGCCTTCGGTGGTCTCAATCGTATCGGCGATGTTGCGGCGCGCCCTCCCTTCCTCTTGCAGTCGGGTGACCAACTCAGCGCCCGCGGCGCGATAGGATTCCACCTTGAGGCCGGCATACTTGGTTTCGAAGGCTTTGACCATCTCTTTGTAAGAGTCTCCCGCGAGGGACGTGTACCAAACGACTTTTCCTTCGCCTTTAGCCCCCGCATACAACAATTGCTCTCGGTCCGGACCGCGATAAAGCACGAGCTCCGCGATGCTCGATGGTTTGCGGGACTGCGCTGATGCCAGTGATGCTGTGCAGAAGAGAGCTAAAACAAACAAAGTCGCGAGCTTCATGGTTCTGCCCTCCGTTTCTCGACGCTGCAGTCGAGCCGGTTGAAAAGTTCGACGCTCCCTCAATTGCTCTTCCAAAAGATGTCTCGATAGATTTTGTTGTATTCCTCGTAGGTATCTGACAGCGTCCAGTCAGCCGGGAATAAATTCATGCCGCGCAGATAATCCGGCTGGAATTTTGGTAGCGCCGGGGGTTTGTCAATGTTGAGAACTCCCTTTTGCCCGTCGTCTGAAGCCAGATAGTTCATGAACAACCGAGCGGCCGCGGGGTGACGAGCCTCGCGCGTGATTGCCGCGGAAACCAACACGGTGATATGGGGCTCGGCTTTGACCCATTCGATGGGCGCGCCTTTTCTCTTCAGCTCCTCGGTTCTCGCGATATCGCTGTAGATGATGATGGGAAATTCGCCGGCGGTTAAAAGCATCGCCTGATTGCTATGGCCGTTGATCAGGACCAAATCCTGTTGCGCGAGTTTTTTGAAGTACTCGATGGCTTTTTGCCGTCCCAAGTACTGCATATGCGATTGAGTGACGAGGTATTCCTCGCGCTCCAGCGAGATGCCGCCTTTCCAGCGGGGATTCAATAAATCTTCGAAAGACTTCGGCGCGCTCGCTTGGGTCACAAGCTTCGTGTTGTAGGTGATTGCATAAGGAACCAGGTAAAAGCCCACCCAATAACCCTGTTTGTCGATGAACCCCGAGGGAAAATTTGACGCGTTCGGCGGCGCATAGGCCGTAATGATCTGTCGCTTCATGAAGGTGCGTGTAGTTGTTGATGAGAATCACGTCGGCGCCGAGTTGGCGCGCCTGAACCTCTCGAAGAATCTTCGAGGTCAACGCTTCGCCGGTGGTGCGGGAATATTGGGTTTTGATGAATGGATACTTACGTCTGAAGGGCTCAGCGAATTTTTCGAACTGGGCAACGAGAGCCGTGCCGTAAACTGACAGCTCGCGCTCATTCTGTGCCTTCGCGACGAGGTCATCCTGAGCGGACGCTGCGTGCCGAATCAGGATCACAATCAGAACCGCAACCGCTATTTGACCAGCGGATCGCGTGCGCCGATATTTGTCATCTCGAGCGGAGCGAGAGATCTTGTATTTCTCGGCCAATAGCGGTTTCGACACAGTTTCTCCAGCCCTCAGCCTAACCCTCGCCCAGAGAGAGGAAATGCTTGCACTCTCTCTCCAGCTTAGTCGCCGGCTAACTTTTTGCCGGCTAAATCGGATAACGTCGCAGTCGGCGTCACATATTCATAATCGGTTTGCACTTCGATGAGCGCCGAGCGATTCGCGGCCAGGGCTTTCTTGAAGGCAGGCATGAATTCTTCATCGCGGCTAACCTTTAACCCGAGCGCGCCGTAGGATTCGCCCATCAGAGCGAAATCGGGATTATTGAGGGCGACGCCGTGCTGACGTCCCGGATACTGCGCCTCCTGATGCATGCGGATCGAGTTATAGCCTTCGTTGTTATATACGATCGTGATGATTTGGGTGCCGTACTGCTTCGCGGTGGCGAGTTCCTGACCGGTCATGAGAAAGCCGCCATCCCCGACGTGCGCGATCACGGTGCGGTGCGGATGTGCCAGCTTGGCGGCCACCGCCGACGGCACACCCGGGCCCATGCAGCCGAGGGTCGGTGAAATGTAGGAGTCCGGATGATTGAATTCGATGTAACGCTGCTGCCACTGCCCAAAGCTTCCGGCGTCCGTGGTCGTGATGCTGTCAGCGGGCATCGCGCTCTTGAGATCGGTCATTACTCGTTCCATCGACACCTTGCGTGTGGGCCGTTCTTTAGGCGTACAATATTTTTTTTGCTCGGCATGATGCTCGCTGATCCATGACGCTCGGCTCTCGTTGGGGCGTGGCGCGGGATGTTTCAACGCGGCCAGCAAAACCTCTTTCGCGTCGGCGACGATGCCGGTTTCCGGGCGCACATTCTGCCCGATGTTTTCCTCGTCGGCGTCGATCTGGATAAATGGCTGGCCAGGGCGGGGGTAAGTGAAGCCGGCGGTCGTTTGCTGGTTAAGCCGGCTGCCGAGCACAACCAGGAGATCGCTTTCATGATAGGCAAGGTTTTGCGCATGCTTGTTCGACGTCAGCATGTTTCCCGCGTAGTTCGGGTGATTGTTGGGAAACGCGTCCTGTCGCTTGTACGACGTCAGCACGGGAAGCTGAAATTTTTCGGCGAAGTCGATCACCTCCTGCCATGCGTGCGCGTATTGCGTGCCGGAGCCGATCAACAGCACCGGTTTTTGCGCGCTGTTGATTCGGCCGACCAGCGATTCGATGATCGCCGGACCGGGACTCGGTTTGATGACGGGGTAGGGCGCAACCGGCGAGATTTCAGTATCCGTCTCGGTAACGTCGCGCGGTAGTGCAACGACGACGGGACCGGGCCGGCCGCTTCGCGCGATGTGAAAAGCGCGGCTCACGATGCGCGGAATTTGTTTGGGATCGTTGATCTCGATGACCCATTTGGCAATCGTGCCGAACAGATGCGTGTAATCGAGCTCTTGCCCGGCTTCGCGTCCGCGCGCCGCACGACTGACCTGGCCGACCAAGAGAACCATAGGAGCGGAATCGTATCGGGCGCTATGGAGCGCGATGCTGGCATTCGTCGCGCCGGGTCCGCGCGTCACGATACAAACGCCCGCCGTGCGCGTCGCCTTGGCATAGGCTTCGGTCATAAACGCGGCGCAGCCTTCCTGGCGATTGGTAATCAGCTGGATCTCCGGAAAATTGACCAGACCATCGACGACCGCGATATAACTTTCGCCCGGGACACTGAAAATATGCTTTACGCCCTCGTTCTTTAGACATTGAGCGATCGCGTGGCCGCCGAGCATAGGGTTCTC
>JBIOXP010000259.1:0-16834 GCA_044869705.1 Binatia bacterium
TCACGATTGATAATGCAAAAAATCGAACTTACCCGATTTTGCGCTTTTGCCACCTGTAGTAATTCTGAATAGTTACGAGTTTATGAAATTTACGGAACGTTAACGGGCTATGTTCAAATCCCAGCCGCCGCAACCACATTTCAAAAATTTGTCCGTTCTACCCGATAATTTGAAGCACCCCGCAGCAGTCTTTCTGAATCATCGTCACTGACGTTCCGCGGGATTGTGCCACCGTCGCTGGATTCTCTCTGCGCTTGATCGCTTCACTGATGGAGCTGTGCCCGGTCGCGTAAAACTTTCCAGGGCGGATCCCGAGTTTTTCCAGCGGCCCGTTCCAGAAATGCTCCGCCCACTCCTTTGACATGGCAACCCTTCGCTTTCCGACAAGCATGCGAGATCTCAAGCGGCCGCGATGGAAGTAGCTTCAAGACATGAACCAGGGCCTCATCGATCCCGATCATCCGTTCTGTGTTCGCGGTCCTGGTGGCATTCGTAGCCCCTTTTTTTGGTACTTTTGATCGAACAGTCCCGGCCTCAAGATCGCTGTCGCGCCAGGTGAGTCCGAAGCTGTCCGATGCTCTCGTCCCGGTTCGAAACTGACAGCCGACCGAAGAGGTTTAACTCCGAAATTGGGCTCGAGAGATGGTTTTAACGATTGCGTATGAAATATCGATAACGGAATGGGCTCATATGAGATGGTTAAGAGTGATCGAACAGACGCTTTAGGAGTTGGCTGTCCGGTTCCACCTGATTTGCCCATTTGCAGGATATCTCGGGCACAATTGACATACTGCCGACCAATTCGGTAACTGTTAGTTCTGTAATAAATATACCCGCCGCGCGAGTACACCCCCATCAGGTCTAGCGCGTTTTAAGCAGAACCACTCAATATCTTAAGCAAGACTTACACTCAGTTACAAAATCTCCACCGGCCGCGTTTTTTCCGCCGTATAGGCGTCGTCTTTGCTTATGCCCGGAAAATAGCAAGTTGTTTCCGGACAAATTAGCAGGAGCCTGGTGTTATGGATACAGACACGAGCCCGCAAAGGTTTCCCTGTTTTATGAAATGCAGTGCCGGTGATCCTAGCAACGACACCTCATACGTGAGCGCACGGCTAAAAATCGGCCCACACGAGATAATTGCCGATTTTCATAACGAGTGCTTTGCCCTTTTTAACGAATGGCGGCTCGGTTCCAGCAGTAGATATGCCCAATTTGAGTTGTTGTTTCAGGAGCTGGTTATTAGGAGAGAAACACTTGCTCACGCATAAAGAATTGCGGTTGATTTCCCGAACGAGACGATTCATCCAGCACTCGGGACAGTTACTTTCGGAGTCAGAAAAATTGATGGCCGAGTGGCAAAAATTGATCGACGATCAGACGGCAAGAACGTTCAAGCGCATTACGGTGCGTCTGAAGCGGAAACGGGGCAATCCAATACTGCTGCTTTGGCTTTGGCAGGCATCGCTGAATTGCGGCATTGAGATCTTGGAGCCTAATCGGCTTTTGCAGCTAATCAAGAATACCTCTTCTTTAACAGTCCCCGTTGCGGGTTCGATTAAGAATGAGCGCTTCATCGGAGAGTAGAACTATTCTTAGTCTGCGGCAGTTTGCGTAGTTCGTAGGCTACCGCCAACCCGCTTGTGTCTGGCAATCGCAAGTCTAATAGGATCAACTCTGTTTTCATTCATAGCGAGGTGAATGGCCGCTTTGCCGTTTGCAGCTTCAAGATCTGATACCCCTCGAGTACGAATTATTCGGCGCGGTATCTTCCCGATTTCAACCGGACAACTTCGGCGTAGCTCCTTGAGCAATTCTTGAACTGACCTCGAAGAACTTGAAGCTATAAGTGCCGTACGGCCATTGCGCCTTTACCGCAGAGGTGAAACGGTAAGTGTTTCGTTCCGTAGCCAGAATTGGGCTTCGAAGATCATGACAGCGGAGCGACGGTGCCCATCCGACGCTGGCGCTCCGATGGAATTGCTGTCCCTTCGGTCTTTTTCATTATAGCTCCCGTTGTATAAACTGCTCCACCTTTGCTGTGAACAGGTTAATCGAAATGGGCTTGACTAGATAATCAACCATACCGGCGTGAAGCGCTGCGTCCCTGATTTGCGGACCAAAGAAAGCACTACAGCCGATGACCGGAATGGTGCCGGTGAATGTGTCATTTTTGATAGCCCGGGTAGCGTCGGCTCCCGTCATATCGGGCAGGGATAAATCCATCAGAACCAGACTCGGCTTTATGGAGCTCGTTTTCTTTATTGCCTCGAGTCCTGTTTCCGCTTCTACCGTGTCGTACCCGTGCGAGCGCAGAATCTGGGCAAAAATTTCCCGAATACCTTTGTTATCATCGACGATAAGGATAACGTTTCTCACGGAACAATCGCCGCCATGCTTATCGACATCAGGTCGAAAGCAATCTGAGTAGTCTCTCAGTCCTCGAGGTTCTTTCTTCGGAACCTCTGGGTCACTTCGGCTAGAGCAACCAGCACGCCAGTCCTAAGTACGTGATCTACCTAGTGTGGCCGTATACGCGGGGCGCGATAACCTGTCTGCAGTGTCACTGGATAGTCAGTTTTGACAAGATGTGTCGTATGTGTGTTTCGAGGAGTGATTGGGAGGCACTTGCCTAGGTAACTACAGCCTCAAAGATGGGTTCCCGTTGGTTACGGTATTAAAGCAAAAACTTTTCGGAACTAAACCAAGTCCTCCTTTATTGAACCGAGAAAAGCGGGGGATCACGAACTAAGCGAAACGCGAAAGCCAACGCAAAAAAGCGCGTGAATAGCGCCGGCTCACAAACGAATGCGCTTCTCCTTCAGTCTTGCACTACGCTGCCGGCAGTGGTGGCGACGCACGCCGCTTCGGCTGAATCGCGGCATATCCCTTTCGGATCTTCGTCACGCTCTACAGCCTGAATCGCTTGGCGCAGAATGTTGCGAAACATGATGACGCCTCGATCCGATGTGACCAGATGCTCGAGCGCGTGAATTGCGATCGGTCCCTGCCCTTCCACCGCTTCTTTATCGTCGGGATAACGCTGGGTGTATTCGTAACCGGTATTTTTTCGCCCGCCCGGCGCCAGTTGCTCGCGGCCTGACAGCGATTCGGTTTCGCCGTCGGACACCCAGCGAATACTCGCGCCGAGCTGATGCGTGTCGTCGATGGGGACGCAGTAAGTTACCGCCCGCACCCGTTCGGTCTTGGGCTCGTCGGTGTAAACCAGATGGACGTTCAGCGGCATGATCATCTCCCAGATAAGTTCCCAGTACTTTCCGCTTTCCAGTCTCCGGTTGAGCACGAACCGCATGCCGCACCGGGTTTCCTCGTATTGCAATCCGTCGGGATCGAGACCGTACGTTTGCGACGGGAACTGCGCGCCGCTGTGGCGCGTGTGAAGCCAGAACGTATGTAGAGCGTCCATGAGATTTTCTTCGGCTTGCAGCCAATTGCAATTCACCGGACCGCCGACGCGCGGCCCCATGCGCGCCTTGAGTGTCCCGCCGGGTTTTAGCCAGACGTCGTAAATCGGGAACTCCGGAATTTTTTCCTGCGGCCCCATGTAAGCGAACAACAAGCCGCCGAATTCGCGGACGGAATAACATGGATGCTGAATATGTCTGAGGAACGGATTGTCAGCCGGTTCCAGTGGCATCTCGAGAATGTTGCCCTCGACGTCGTAAAGCCAGCCATGATAGCAGCAGCGAAGTCCGCGTTCTTCGATACGAGCATATTCAAGCGATGTGCCGCGGTGGCTGCAACGAGGAAACAGCAACCCCGCGCGTCCCGAGCCGTCGCGAAAAGCAACGAGCTCTTCCCCAAGAATCCGCACCCGCTTGGGAACGTCCGTCAGCTCCGCCGATAAACAGACCGGCTGCCAATACCGGCGCATCAGCTCGCCGCAGGGCGTGCCGGCTCCAACCCGCGTGAGTAAAGGATCGGGCTCGGGAATCGTCAAACCGTAAGCACTCTTCATAAAACGGCCCCCCACCGAATTCAGCGTTCCCCTATTCGCCCTCATATGCCCATCCCGTTATGGCGAGTCAAGGTGAAAACGTGACGGTCAGAATGCGCCGGATTTGCGTGTCACTTGACACGCTCGCTGACTCGACACTAAGTTCCATCACCCCCGTCGTAATCTAAAAGGAGAATGCCGATGGCTACACGCCCGCAAATCATCGATGCTGACGCCCACGTGATCGAAACCCAACACACATGGGATTATCTTGAGCCATCGGAGCGCAAGTATCGGCCGAAGCTTTTTTCAACGGCAGAGGATTCGACCAGAGAGTACTGGGTGATCGACGATAAAATCGCCGGCTTTCGCTTCCCCACATTAAGCGAGCGTGAGCTCCACGAGTTTGCTCAGCGCGCCGGGCGAAATTTTGAGACGCCGCAGGCCGCGCGCCAACTCGACGACGTCGATCTCCGCTTGCGGCACATGGATGAACTGGGCATCGACGTGCAGGTGCTCCACAACACCTTCTGGATCGAGCGGATCACGACACGAGCGGACGCGGAGATTGCGCTCTGCCGAAGCTGGAACCGCTGGTTGGCGGATATTTCGAAGAAGAGCCGGGGGCGGCTGTTCTATTCGTGCGTGATTCCGGCGATGGATATCGATGCAGCCATTGAAGAAGTGAAATTCGCGAAACAAAACGGCGCTGCCGCCGTATGCATGCGGCCATTGGAGGGAGAACGCCATCTTTCGGATTCCTATTTTTATCCGATATACGAAATCGCCGCCGACCTCGATCTCGCGATCGCCGTACACATCGCCAACGGCAACCCCGAAAATGCCGATCTCTACAGAATGGCGCCTGCCGGCCGCTTTGCACAATTTCGCGTGCCCACCGTAACTGCGTGCTTCGATGTGATCATGAGCGAGCTACACGAGCGCTTCCCGACGCTCCGCTGGGGTTTTATCGAGGCGTCGGCGCAGTGGGTACCGTGGGTTCAGCGCGAGGCCGCGATTCGCTATCGTGTGGCAAATCGCAAATTTCCGGCTAACGTTTTCCAGGAATACAATATTTTTGTCACCTGCCAGACCAACGACGATGTGCCCTATATCGTACGGTACTGCGGCGAAAATCGTCTGGTCATCGGCACCGATTACGGCCACACCGATCCGTCGAGTGCGGTCACGGCAGTACAAGAGTTTCAGCGCATGGAGGGAATCGATAGCTCACTCAAAGAAAAGATCCTTTCGCATAACGCGAAGGCACTCTACGGCTTGTAAAAACCACGGGAAGGATTTCTCCCGGAGCGTGCCTTGAGCGCGAAGGGTCGAAAATGACAAGGGTCATAGCGCCCGCGAACTTGCTCATTGTCACTCCGAGCCCTCGACTTCACTCAGGATAAATGGCGAGCTTCAAGTGATTCCGGGAACCATTTCTTTGCCGCACGCGGGCTACTTGCTTACTTGAACCGTTCGAAAAATTTTTCCTTCTCCAGCTCCTGCATCAAGGTCCCATCCACAAAGCTCTCCGGCTTGGCGTCGGGTCGTTTGAGCTCTTCGAGCACCGCTCGGGTCTCCTCTGTCGTGGGGAACGGCCGGGGTTGAATGAACCGAAGAGCGTAACGATAACCCTCTTCGATAATATCAGCATCGCTGATGCGCATATATTTTTTGAGCACGTTCATGGCGAAATTCTTTTGCGTTCGAATCGCGTGAATGCCCTCAATCTCGGCGCGTAATAAATTGAGCGCCGTCGAGCGCTGGCGTTGGATAAAGCTCCTGGTAGTGGCAATGGCAACCGCGGGATATTTGTAATCGAGACTTTCGAAATCACCCAGTTCCTTGAATCCAGCCTTTTTCGCTGCCGTCAGCACCGGCGGGGACAGTGCGCCGCCGGAAATCGCGCCCGCCTTCATCGCCGCAAGCAATTCGGGAATTCCGCCGACCTGCACAATGGTCACATCTTTCGCAGGATCGAGACCGAATTTTCTTAGATAGTGGCGAATGACGAGATCGCTGAGCGCGCCGAAACGGCTCACGCCCAGACGTTTTCCCTTGAGATCCTCGGTCGACTTGATATCCGCACTGACTACCAGACTCTGAGGAATTATGGCTACAAGCGTTAGCACATTGACCGTGTCGGCGCCTTGCAGCCCCGCTTGTATAGTTCCGTTGCCGCCGAGCTGTATCATTGGCGTCTCTCCGGCGATGAGCGCCGCGGTGATGGTCGCCGCGCTACGGATCAAAACTAGGTCAACGGCAAGCCCGTATTTTTTGAAAAAGCCCGCATCGTAGGCGACCCACGTCGCCAGCGACCAGGAACTTTCCGATGAGTAAGCGGCTTTTAATTTTGCAACCTGTGCCTGAGCGAAGGATTCAAGGCAGCAACTTAAGAAGAGAACGAAAATCACCCGGCCAAAAGCGCTTATCATAGATCGCCCCTCGAGCCGGTTCGTTTTCAAACGCTGTACTTTGGACATGCGCACCTGCACGAAAACTCAGGCGACTTTACGACGCCACCGTCCTTTAATGATTAGGCTATTCACCCTGGGCGGCATAAATAACCCGCAGCCAATAGTCACGTCAAACGGGTACACAGCCGGCGTCGATTCGTCGGAACTGTTTCGTCGATCGACTCTGTCAGCGGACGTATTGCCGGTTCAAGCTCAGCTTGAACGTCTGTGGTCTGAAATGCGCCAGCGGTGGCCGACGGCGCCTCGGCTGTGCATAGGAGAGTTGCGTCAGAAGCTTTTTTGCGCGGTCTTGATTTCGCTGTTACGCGGGTGCAGCAGCGCCAGCTGTCGATCACGCGATGCAAAAAAGCTCTGCAGGTCGGCGCCCTTCAATTCCTGGACTTTGCCGGGGTGCAGATTGAGAAAGTTGATTTTTCTTTCGCCGTGTAAAAACTCGAAATGCAAATGCGGTCCTGTCGCGTGTCCGGTCTGTCCAACATAGCCGATCACATCTCCGGTCTCCACCCACCGACCGACGTGAAGACCCGCCGCCAATCGCGAAAAGTGCGCATAGCGGGACAGATAATTTTCGGAATGGCGGATATCGACCACCTTGCCATAGCCGCTGCGCCAGCCGGCAAATTCAACTTCGCCGCGGCCGATCGCAACCACCGGCGTTCCGAAAGGCGCCGCATAATCGATCGCTAGGTGCGGACGCACCGTGCGTGAAAACGGATTGAGGCGGTTGGCGCTGAACGGAGATGAAATCCGCGCATAACTCAGCGGCGCGCGCAAAAAGGAACGGCGCAAAGGCTCGCCGTTGCGGTTGTAATAATTCCCGTCGCCGTTGTTTTCATAGTAAAAAGCATCGATAACCTGATTTTCGACTTCCAATTCCGCCGCGAGTATCCGCCCGGCTGCGCGTCGACCGTCAAGGTAGCGGCGGTCTTCCAGAATGACTTTGAAATCGTCTCCAGGATGTAGATCGGAAAAAAAATCAACTTCCGACTCGAACATTTTTGCCAAATCGAGGATTTGTAGCGGCGACAGGCCGGCATCGATACCGCTTTCATAAAGATTGCTTTTGATTCTCCCCCGAACCATACGGCTGTCTTTGACAAACGGTACTTCTTGTCGTTCCGTTTGCGATCCCTCGTTTGTCGCCTTGACGCGGATCAAATTATTGTCGAGGACGAACTCCATGGCGCGAGCGGTTTTGTCCCGCTGGTGCAGCACGACGTGAATATTATTCTCCGGCGGAAGTTTGGGCAGACTCACTAGAGGCTGAATTTTTTCGACGAGACCATAAGCCGAAGGGGCGTCCAGAGCAAAACGTCTCAGCGCGCTGAGCAGATTGTCGCCCGAGCGAAATATTGCTCCGATGCTGGTTTGCGCTTTCGATGATTTTGTCGCCGGAAGGAAAAATTCCGCCTCGTGCGGTAACCAATTCACGAATGGCGCCGATAGAAGAGCCACTGCAACCAGGATGAGGATAGAGCCGGCAGCCTTTGCGGCGTTGCCGACCATGATTCTGAATGACGAGTTGGATTTACAAATGATGCGAGACATCGACGAACGTGCTTTTTGTCATATGTACCGATTTGATTCCAAAGACGCAAGATAAAAAAGAAAAATTCAGGAAAAATCTCGCGCGTGTGGAAGTTTTTTGAATGTTTCTTCAGAGTCACATGGTTTACACCGCGCATCGAACCGGTTATATCAAGCAAGATTCTGCGATTTTAGATGTACGCTAGAGGGGAGCGTCGTTCATATGATTTTCCTAACCAACGAACACATTCAGCAGGTCCTCGATATGAAAACGTGCATCGAGGCGATGGAAGCGGCCTACCGCGACTTGGCCGATCAACACGCCGGCTATCGTCCGCGAATCGATTTTTATGTACCGCAGGATCCTCACTACTATCGCTGGGGAACGATGGAAGGAGCATCGCGTAACCTCGGCGTGTTCGCGATCCGCATGAAATCAGACATGCTCGCCTGGGAAAACCAGGACGGATTTATGGTCGAAGACAAGTATTGCATGGAGCGCGGCCGTTACTGCGGCTTGATTTTTTTGCTCAGTACGCGCAATGCCGAGCCTCTGGCGCTGATGAATGACGGATATCTGCAGCACATGCGCGTCGGAGCCTGTGCCGGAATCGGCACGAAATATCTTGCGCGCAAGAACGCCAAAGTGCTCGCGATGATCGGCTCGGGCGGAATGGCGCGAACCTATGCAGAAGCGATCAAGGAAGTGCGGCCGATCGAAACCATGCGCGTTTTCAGCCCAACCAAAAAAAATCGTGAAGCGTTCGCCGCTGAAATAACACAACAACTGGACATCGAAGTTGTCCCGGTGGACGCGCCCGAAAAAGCACTGCGCGGCGCCGACGTCGTATCCCTGACCACGGACTCCTTGGTTCCCGTCATCAAAGCCGAATGGCTCGAGCCCGGCATGCACATCAACAATGTCCGCAACAACGAAGCCGGACCGGACGTGCTCGCGCGCGCCGACATTCGGGCCCGACTCGGCACGTCGACGCTATTTGCCGATCGCAGCGCGCCCGAAGTTGTGACCGGGAGTGATGGGATGTTCGGCTTTATCGCGGGCAGTGCGGAAGAAAAGAAAAAAATTCCGAGCTCGCCGCATTTCGAGATCGACAATCCCGAGATTGGCACAGTACCGGACATTATGGCCGGGCGCTGGGCGGGAAGAATCAGCGATCAACAGATTACCTTTCTCAACAATCAGGGAACCCAGGGATTGCAATTTGCCGCTGTCGGCGGCACTGCGTACAAACTGGCAAAAGCTAAAGGACTCGGTCATTCCCTACCGCTAGAATGGTTTACGCAAAACATCAGGGACTAAAAGAGCTGGCGTGATGGAATCAATGGAATACCGGAGGTTGCGCTGACAGACAGAGAAGCAGAGTTCGAAGCACCCACGACTCCAACACTCCATCACTCCCGTATTCCAATCCGTTAGGAGCTTTCCATGGCTACACTTCGTTACATCGCCTACCTCGCAAATGAGCCGGAAAAACTCGCGGAGTTTTATCGCCGCTTCCTTGCCACCCAGGAACTCGGCCGCTCGGCCGACGGAGATATTTCGATCACGGATGGCTACTACAATCTGACTTTTTTCAAAAAACGACCAAGCCTCGGCGAAATGCATATGGAAGCCGGGCTACACCATATCGGACTGCAGGTCGACGATTTGGAAGAGGTGAAAGGACGCTTCATTAGATTCAATCCGCGCGGCATGATCATTCGGGAACCGAATGATCTGCAGCACGGAGAGATCCGTATCCACGACCCGGAGTGCCGCCCCGTGACTATGTCTACGAGCAGCTTCGGAGTTCCGGCGAGCAAAGAAAAAAGCTTTCCGCGCGTGCGCCACATCGCCTATAACGCGCTCGATCCCGAGACCATGCTGCAGTTTTATACCCAGGTCTTTCGTCTGCGCGAAATCCCGTCCAGTTATGCCCGGCGTCAACAGGGCCGCGGGAATCGTTTTTGCGCCGATGGCAAAACCAACCTGGCGATTCATCCGTTTTACAATCGGATCGAAGGACACGAAGCCAAATACGGCATCAATCACATCGGATTTCTGACCAATGAAATGCAAGCGACCATGGCGGAACTAAGCTCGGTCTTGAAGATCGCGCCACGGCCGTCGAGCCGGCCTTACGCGGAGTTTCGTTTCCGGGATATCGAGGGGAATGCTCTCGACTTATCGCAGACCAAAGGTTGGGAAGTCGACGTCGATAAGTGGGAAACCGCGGCGTCATAAAACAGTTTACCGTCCCGGATCACCGGTCTCGGGTCTAGGAGCTGACGATGAAATTTCGCCTTATCATTGCGATGGCTTGTGTAGGACTGTCTTCTACGGGCGTCGCCCTTCGATCTTCGACTGCGGCGGCATCTCTGGAAAAACTGACCATCGGGTGGAGCGCGATCGCCGGCTCGCAGGCGCCTTTCTGGATCACCAAAGAAGCCGGCTTATTCGATAAAAACGGGCTGGACGTGACGATGATTTACGTCGATGGCGGCTCAAAAGCCACCCAGGCCTTGATGTCTGGCGATGTGCCCATTGCGCAGGTGGGCGGCAACGCGCCGGTGGTGGCGCGCTTGCGCGGTGCGGATGTGACGCTGATCGCGGGCTTACTCAACGTTCTTGCTTATAGCATGATCGTTTCGCCGGAGATCAAAAAGCCGGAAGATTTAAAGGGCAAAAAACTTTCGGTCAGCCGCTTCGGCTCGAACTCCGATTACGCGACGCGCAAAATTCTTTTGAAGTGGGGTCTCAAACCCGACGTCGACGTCGCGGTGCTGCAAATTCCCGGCGGTCAACCCGCGCGCATGGCGGCGATCCAGTCCAAAGTCGTCCATGGCATGGTCGCGCAGCCGCCGGTCACCAGTCTTGCGCGCAAGTTCAACCTCAATATCATCGCCGAACCCGAGGATTTCGGCGGGGCTTATCCGACGACGCCCGTCGCGTCGCGGATCTCCTATATTCGCGACAAGCGCGAGACGGTGCGGAAGTTTACGCGCGCGCTGCTCGAAGGTATTCACCTATACAAGACCAATAAAGAGTTCAGCAAAAAAGTTATCGCGAAGTACGTCAAAACCAATGATAACGACGCGCTGGAAGACAGCTATCAGTACTTTTCCCCGCTTGTGCCGCAAAAGCCCTACCCTTCTCTAGATGCGGTTAAAGAAGCCCTCGCGGAGCTCGGCGAAAAAGATCCGAAGGTCCGATCGGCAAAAGCCGAAGAATTCGTCGACATGAGCATCATCAGGGAATTTGACGATAGTGGCTTCATCGACGGGCTGTACAAGAAGCGGTGAGCCCAAGCCTTAGGAGCGCAACGGCTCGGCCGTAATCGTCCTGAGTGCGTGCACGGCCGAGCAACGCGCCCGTTTTAATCTATAAACAATGCGTCCGGTTTGAGCCCTTTTGCCGTTCTCCCGCTGCAGGGATTGACATGAACGCACGTTGATGGAACGCGTAAAGGTTCTGATCATTCCGCAGATTGCGGATCCTGTTATCGCTCGAATTGCTGCAAGCGATCCGCGGCTCGATATTATCGACGCCCGCGGCTGGTTCGACGGCGAGCTGCGCGCCACCTGGTCGCAATGGACGGTCGATCGTTATCTAGGCGATCGAAAGTACCCTGCGACGACTCTCGAGCAGCGCAACCGCGCGCTGGCTGAGGCAGAGATCATTCTGTTGGGCTGGCCGCCAGTAAAGAATCTCAGGTCGCGCGCCACGAGACTAAAGTGGGTGCATCAAACGCCCGCCGGCGCAAGCAACCTGTTCGATACCGATTTGTGGGGTTCGGATGTCCTCGTCACCACCTCACGCGGGCTGACCAACAAGCGGCCGATGGCAGAATACGTCCTGGGAGCGTTCCTTCATTTTTCCCGTGGTTTCCACTCGAGCTACCGCGATCGACGGCAACACCGGTTCGAGCATCGAACTTACGAACCGATCGTTCTCCGCGATAAAACCGTATGCATTGTGGGCGCCGGCGGCATAGGCCGGGAGGTCGCCAAGCTCTGCGGGGCTGCTGGAATGCGCGTCGTAGGAACGCGGCGGAGCGCTGTCAAGGATGAAGATCTGCCGCCGGGATTTGCGCGTCTTGAATCGCGCGATGCTTTGAACGAATTGTTGCGGGACGCCGATTTTGTCGCGATTACTTGTCCATGGACAAAAGAGACGACCCATCTGCTCGGCCCCGAGGCTTTTTCCGCTTTACCGCGGGGTGCGGTTTTGGTGAACATCTCGCGCGGCGAGATTATCGATGAAGACGCACTGGTGGCTGCTTTGGCCGAAGGCAAATTTCGCGGCGTCGCGCTCGACGTCTATGAGGGCGAGTTCGAGCGGGCGCCGGACCGGCGCCTTTGGGACGACGAGCGGGTCGTCATCACGCCGCACATCTCTGCGGTGGGCGATGTTTCGGAGCACCAGGGCATCAGCTTGTTCTGCGAAAATCTCGCGCGCTATTTGAGCGGACGGCCGCTCGAAAATCTGGTGGATTGGCAACGAGGCTATTGAAATTTCGCGTTGCTTGGCTGAAATCTGCCTCGATGGTGACACGCGGACAGCCGCTGCAACTCTATGTGCTTAGCCTGTTTTGTTCAAGCATTTATTCCTTTCGATAAGCGTTTAGGATCACGCTTTTCAATAGATTTCTTAAGTTACCTTGACATTACCGTAGCGCGTCCCTAGCTTGAAAGGTAGCACTCAGGACACGGTGCGAGCGGGGAGGAAGTTATGGCAGGGAACGATTGGGACATCGTCATTTGGCGCCGGGCAAATGATCTTCTACAGCAAGCAGAGCGCATTCACAGAAATTTTCTTCAAGTGGCGGCGAGCGCTCGCTTCCGTGCGACCCAGGGCAGGACTCCAAGCTGGGAACCTCCGGTCAACGTCGTCGAAACAGACGACAGTCTATGGGTAATCGCGGCCTTACCCGGCGTGAGCGCTGAACGCATGGAAGCGCGCATCGAGGGCATGGAACTGGTGATTACCGGCAAGCGACCATTGCCGAAATGTTGCGAAGACGGGGAGCTCAAGATTTGGGAAATTCCGCTCGGCAGCTTTGAGCGCCGCATCCGGCTTGGCCGCGGCGACCAACCCGCAGCCGTCGGCAAAACAACGCTCCACGATGGTCTTCTCATCATCGAGATAAGGAAACAATCATGAAGGATGAAGCGACTGAAGCCGGAAAACAGAAAACGCGGCTGAACATTCCCGCCGGAACCCTGGCGATAATCCCATTGCGGAACCGCGTCCTGTTTCCATCCATGATGATGCCCCTTTCGGTCAATCGGCCAGCCCGACGTCAGGTTGTCGAGGAGGCGGTTCGACAGCAGATTCCTATCGGGTTTGTCACGCTGAAGGACAGTACTATAGAAAATCCCGCGCCCACCGATCTCTTTAAAATCGGCACTGCGGCGGATGTTCTCCGAGTCTTCAGCCTGCCCGATGGTCAGCGGCAAGTCCTGGTGCAAGGGCGACGCCGTTTTGAGATCGCCGAATTCATCCAGACCGAGCCGGCGCTGATCGCGCGCGTCACGATGGTCGAGGAAAGCGTTCCCCAGACAAAGGACTTCGAAGCTCGCGTTTTGAATTTGCGCCAGCAAGCCGCCCGGGCGCTTTCGTTGTTTCCGGAGCCGATGAACGAGCTCAGAGCCGTCATTGAACGGATCGAAGATCCACTGTCGTTGATTGACATCATCGCCTCGACGCTGGATCTGCCGGTTGCGGAAAAACAAGAAATACTCGCCTTACTCGACCCGGTCGCGCGCGTGCAAAGGGTTTCGGAAAAGCTGGCACGCCAGATCGAGCTCCTGGAGCTCAGCAAAAAAATCGGTGCGGAAACCAAGGAGTCGTTGGACAAGACGCAGCGCCAGTACTTTTTGCGCGAGCAGCTGAAAGCGATTCAAAAAGAGCTGGGCGAAGAAGACGGCAAAAGCGTCGAAGTCGAAGATCTGAGGAAGAAAGTCTACGACGCCAAAATGCCGCCCGACGTGGAAAAGGAAGCTCTCAAGGAGCTGAGCCGTTTGGAGCGAATCCCTGAGCAGTCGCCGGAGTATGCATCGATGCGAACCTACTTCGATTGGCTCGTGGAGCTGCCGTGGAGCGTCTCCAGCAAGGAAGAAATCGACCTGCCGAAGGCGCGGGAGATCCTGAACGCCGATCACTTTGGTCTTGAGAAAGTCAAAAAGCGCATTGTTGAATTTCTCGCGGTTCGCAAGCTCGTGCCCGAAGGAAAAAGCCCGATCCTCTGCCTGGTCGGTCCTCCCGGCGTTGGCAAGACCTCACTCGGGCAGAGCATCGCCCGCGCCATGAACCGCAAGTTTGTGCGCCAGAGCCTCGGCGGAGTTCACGACGAAGCTGATATTCGCGGCCATCGGCGGACCTATATTGGCTCGATGCCTGGGAACATTATTCAAGGAATTCGGAAAGCCGGCACTCGCAATCCGGTTTTCATGCTCGACGAAATCGACAAATTGAGCGCGAGCTTTCATGGCGACCCGTCGGCGGCTTTGCTGGAAGTCCTCGACCCGGCGCAAAACGCGACCTTCCAGGATCATTACCTGGGCTTGCCGTTCGACCTCAGCCAAGTCTTGTTCATTGCCACCGCAAATGTTCTCGACACCATCCCGGGACCGTTGCGCAATCGTATGGAGATCCTCGAGCTGCCCGGCTATATCGAAGAAGAAAAGCTGGCCATCGCCAAAGGCTATCTGGTGCCGCGCCAGATGAAAGAGAACGGCGTGAAGCCCGAGCACATCGAGTTTACCGACGAGGGCATCCGACAGATCATTCGTGCCTACACACGTGAAGCTGGAGTGCGCCAACTCGAGCGCCAGTTGGGGAGCGTGTGCCGAAGCGTGGCGACGCGCGTTGCCGAGGGAGCAACCGAACCCGTCATCATTACTCCGGAAACCGTGCCGAACTATTTGGGCGCGCAGAAATTTTTCAATGATATCGCGCTGCGCACCAGTTTGCCCGGTGTCGCCACCGGCTTGGCGTGGACGCCGTTTGGCGGCGATATTCTCTTTGTCGAAGCGACCAAAATGCCGGGTGAAGGCAGATTGATTTTAACTGGACAGCTCGGCGATGTGATGAAAGAAAGCGCGCAGGCCGCCTTGAGCCTGGTGAAGTCGCGCGCGGAACCGCTCGGAATTGATCCCGAGATCTTCAAAAAGAACGATATCCATATTCACATCCCGGCGGGCGCGATTCCAAAGGATGGACCTAGCGCGGGCGTAACGCTCTTTGTCGCGCTGGTCTCACTGCTGACGGGCCGGCATATTAGCAAGGATGTCGCTATGACCGGGGAGATCAGCCTGCGCGGGCTGGTGCTTCCGGTGGGCGGCATAAAAGAAAAAACCTTGGCTGCCAAGACGGCTGGCATCTCCTGCGTGCTGCTGCCGGAACTGAACCGCAAGGATCTCGAAGATATTCCTGCGGGCGCGCGCCAAAGCATCAGATTCGAATTCTTGAAGACGGTCGACGAGGCGTTGCGGCTCGCGTTGGAGATCAGCGCGCCCGGCGGGTATTCTCCCGGAGAAAGATTCGCCGCGAGCCCGTTGCCTTGAGGCCGTGTTCCCTCTCTTCGAGCGTGCCTCGCTTAATTAGCCGGGGTTACTACGACGTGATTCGCGAGCACCTCCGCTGCCAAATAAAATTCGCCCACGATATCTCGGTCGTCGCTCCTAAGACGCCGTGGGATGCGTTGAGCTTCGAGCGCATCGCTTATTGATTTCGGCCTATAGCCTTTCATCTCACAGGCTGTTGACGCGATCACAGGTGTCATTTCGACCGCAGGGAGAAATCTTTCCCGCGTCTTATTTGCTTCGTGCCTCCCCAGTAAAAAGATTCGCTCCATCTCTATCCGACGAAATGAAATCCGCCGTCGACATTGAGCAGTTGACCAGTCATGAAATCGCTTTCCGACGATGACAGAAACAGCACCGTGCCGACGAGATCATTTTCCACTTGCGTGCGCTTAATGCTCCGTTGCTGCGCGCAGATCTTCTCATACTCGGGATCCACTTTGCGTCCTTCCGTCACGACGAAACCGGGACTCACCGTATTCACGCAGATATTCCAGTCGCCGAGCTCTCGCGCCATCGCGCGGGTCATCGCGATTAATGCCCCCTTCGAAGTCACGTAGTGGATGTAATTGGGATTGCCGGTCAACGCCACGTTCGAAGAAACGTTGATGATTTTGCCGCGTTTTTGGTTTTGCATGTGCGGCACCACTGTTTTGGCGCAGAGCCACGAACCGCGCACGTTGACGGCCATCGCTTTATCGAACTCCTCCACGGTCATTTCCCAGAACGGCCCCTTCCAAACCGTCATGAAGTAGGCAGCGTTGTTGATCAGAATATCGACGGTACCGAATTGCTTTACGGTTTGAGCGACCATCGCCTTGACGCTCTGTTCATCCGATACATCGCAGCTCATGGTAATCGCGGTCCCGCCTGCATCCCGGATGGCATTTACCGTGCGGTCGGCGCTGGCAATGTCCGGCAGCGAGAGCTTCGCGCCTTCCTTCGCGAATGCCATCGCATACGCTTTGGCGATTTTTCCACCGCCGCCGGTGATGATCACCGATTTGTCTTTGAAGCGCATGATCTTTGTCCTTTCGCTGGATTATCATGGAGCCAGTAAATTCCGACGGATTGCCAGTCAATGAAACGCCTCCGCGTCGCCGACCTTCAGTAAAAAAGATCTCTTAGCAACTTTATTCTAGGTCATTCAAAAAATTCACATGAAATTATCCATGTCATTCCGAGCAAAAATCCTGTCTCAGCACTATTATTCTGAGGCGAAAGCGAAGAATCTGATTTTCTTGATTCGGGTGAAAGGTCCAGATGCTTCGCTCCCGCTCAGCAT
>JBIOXP010000260.1:0-4929 GCA_044869705.1 Binatia bacterium
GGGATCGGATTAAAGCCGGCGAGGCTTTGATGGACGGCTCATCGAACCCGCACGACATCTTGAATATTCTCGGCGAGAAAGCGCTCGCCAAATATCTGGTCGATGAAGTGCAGGAGATTTATCGTTTACAGGGCGTGCGCATCAATGACAAGCACATCGAGGTGATTGTTCGTCAGATGCTTCGTCGCGTGCGCATCAAAGAAGTCGGGGATACCGAGTTCTTGATCGGCGATCAGGTGGAAAAGTGGCGGTTTGACGAAGAGAACCAAAAAGCGATCACCGACCGCGGTAAACCGGCCGTAGCCGAGCCGTTGCTCCTTGGCATCACCAAAGCGTCGCTTTCGACCGAGAGCTTCATCTCTGCGGCCTCGTTCCAGGAAACGACAAAGGTGCTTACCGAGGCGGCGATTCACGGCAAGGTGGATTTGCTTTGTGGCCTCAAGGAAAACGTGATTATGGGGCGTTTGATTCCCGCCGGCACGGGCTTAACCAAGTACGCCAAAGCGGAAATCGAAATCGATGAGCCGGAAAGTCCAGCTGCGGCAACCCCCGAGGCGGCAGAGGCGTAACACGAGTTTTGACAACGCTCGCCTAATTTGTTAATAACAGGATTTTTCTAGAGGAGTTCAGCCTGGCGCGGGGCTCCTCAGAAATCCCAATCATTGTGAACGAGAAAATATGCCGACGATCAGTCAATTAGTGCGCGAAAGCCGGGAAAGACAGCGGCCGAAAAACACCGCTCCGGCTCTGCAAGGCTGTCCGCAAAAGCGCGGCGTCTGCACTCGGGTGTACACCTCAACGCCGAAGAAACCGAACTCGGCTTTGCGAAAAGTGGCGCGCGTGCGGCTCACGAACGGAATCGAAGTGACTTCGTATATTCCTGGCGTGGGACACAATCTGCAGGAGCACTCGGTGGTATTGATTCGTGGCGGCCGGGTGAAAGACCTGCCCGGTGTCCGTTATCACATCGTGCGCGGGACCTTGGATTCGATCGGCGTGCAGGAGCGCCGTCAAGGACGCTCGAAATACGGCGCGAAGAGGCCGAAGTAGGACAGCGTATGCCACGTAAAGGCGAAGTTCGAAAACGAGAGATTTTGCCGGACCCCAAGTACGGCGACAAAGTGGTAGCCAAATTTGTGAACACGATTATGAGCCGCGGCAAAAAAAGCGTCG
Source organism: Binatia bacterium (assembly GCA_044869705.1). GTDB lineage: Bacteria > Desulfobacterota > Binatia > UBA9968 > UBA9968 > DP-20. The sequence continues at coordinate 1,174 of JBIOXP010000260.1, forward strand.
CCGAGTCGATCTTCTACCGCTCGCTCGATATCGTGACCGCGAAAGCCAAAGAAGACGCATTGGGGGTATTCAAGCGAGCGATCGAAAATACCCGGCCGACCGTGGAAGTCCGTTCACGGCGTGTCGGCGGAGCAACCTACCAAGTTCCGGTCGAGGTACGCCCGCAGCGGCGGCTGTCACTCAGCATGCGATGGTTGATTGATTCAGCGCGCGACCGGGCGGAAAAATCGATGGAAGAAAAGTTGGCCGCTGAGTTGATGGATGCCGCCAACAATCGCGGCACCGCGATTAAGAAAAAAGAAGATACCCATCGCATGGCGGAGGCCAACCGGGCATTTGCCCATTACCGTTGGTAGTCCACTCATTGAGCGAGGCAGGAAAAGGAGGCGGGTTGACCGCCTCCTTTTTTTCCGCGTAAAAGAAAATGGCAAGAACTGTTTCCCTAGAGAAAACCCGCAACATCGGGATCATGGCGCACATCGATGCGGGTAAAACAACCACCACCGAGCGGATTCTTTACTACACCGGGATCAACTACAAGATCGGCGAAGTGCACGAGGGGACCGCGACGATGGACTGGATGGTGCAAGAGCAGGAGCGAGGCATCACGATTACCTCTGCCGCAACCACCTGCCATTGGCGCGATCATCGGATCAATATTATCGACACGCCCGGGCATGTGGACTTTACCATTGAGGTTGAACGCTCACTGCGAGTATTGGACGGAGCGGTTGCGGTTTTTTGCTCGGTCGGCGGAGTCGAGCCGCAGACCGAAACTGTCTGGCGGCAGGCCGACAAGTACCGTGTGCCGCGCCTCGCGTTCGTCAACAAAATGGATCGGCTTGGCGCCGATTTCTTCCGCGTCGTGAAGATGATCGAGGATCGGTTAGGGGCCCGTACCGTGGTCATGCAGTTGCCGATCGGCGCCGAAGACAAATTTTCCGGCATTGTGGATCTGGTGACCATGAAGGCGGTGGTTTGGGAGGATGAGAGTCTCGGGGCTAAATTTCACGAAGAGCCGATCCCGTCGGAGCTCAAGGCGCAGGCTGAAGAATACCGGGAAAAGCTCGTCGAAGCCGCCGCCGATTGCGACGAGACCGTCATGGTGAAATATCTCGACGGCAAAGAGGTCAGCGAGGCGGAGATCCGAACGGCGATTCGTAACGGCACTCTTTCCCTCAAGGTCGTTCCGATTCTCTGCGGCTCCGCGTTTCGCAACAAAGGCGTGCAGCCGATGTTGGATGCCGTGGTCGATTACCTGCCGTCGCCGCTCGACATTCCGCCGGTCGCGGGTGTGGAGCCCGGAACCACGAAGCCGGCGCAGCGCCCGGCGCAGGACGATGCGCCGTTTTCCGCTCTCGCCTTCAAGATCATGACGGATCCTTTCGTCGGCACGCTGACGTTTTTCCGGGTCTACTCGGGCACGCTGAATTCGGGCGCGAGCATCTACAATTCGACCAAGAGCAAGCGAGAGCGCATCGGCCGGTTGTTAAAGATGCACGCGAACAAGCGCGAGGAGATCAAGGAAGTCTATGCGGGTGATATAGCCGCGGCTGTGGGTTTAAAGACCGCGACGACTGGCGACACCTTGTGCGATGAAAATAAACCGATCGTTCTTGAATCCATTGACTTCCCGGACCCGGTCATCTCGATTGCGATCGAACCCAAAAGCAAAGCCGATCAGGAAAAGCTTGGCCTGTCGTTGCAAAAGCTCGCCACCGAAGACCCATCGTTCAAGGTTCGCACCGATGAAGAAACCGGGCAGACGATCATTTCCGGAATGGGCGAACTGCATCTCGAGATTATCGTCGATCGACTGCTGCGGGAATTCAACGTGGGTGCCAACGTGGGCAAACCGCAGGTCGCGTACAAAGAAACGATCCGGAAAAAAGTCGAGCAGCAAGGACGGTTTGTGCGGCAGACCGGCGGCCGTGGCCAGTATGGCGATGTCTGGATTACGCTTGAGCCGCAACAACCGGGCGCGGGATTTGAATTTGTCGATGCCGTCAAGGGCGGCTCGATTCCGCGCGAATACATTCCAGCCGTTGAGAAGGGAATAAAAGAAGCGACGGAGAATGGCGCGCTCGCCGGCTACCCTGTGGTCGATGTAAAAGTGACGCTGTTCGACGGCAGCTATCACGACGTGGACTCTTCCGAAATTGCCTTCAAGATTGCCGGTTCGATGGCCTTCAAGGCAGCTGCGCGCAAGGCCCATCCTGTATTGCTCGAGCCGATTATGGCCGTGGAAGTGGTTGTGCCGGAGGAGTTTATGGGCGACGTCATCGGTGATATTAGTTCGCGGCGCGGTAAAGTTTTGGGCATGGATACTCGACCGGCCGCGCAGGCGATCGATGCGCGGGTGCCATTGGCGCAGATGTTCGGTTACGCCACCGACCTGCGGTCGATGACGCAGGGAAGGGCGACTTACACGATGCAGTTTTCCCATTACGAGCCAGTTCCGGCGGCGGTGGCTGAAGGAATTATTGCCAAATTTGATGGCAAGTCGGATGTTAATGTATGAATGAAAAGATCAGGATTCGGCTCAAAGCCTACGACCATCGCGTGCTCGATCAATCGGTGGGAGAAATAGTCGAGACCGTCAGACGCACCGGCGGCCGAGTCGCCGGTCCGATCCCGCTACCGACACGGATCGAGAGATTCACGGTGAACCGCTCGCCGCATGTCGACAAAAAATCACGCGATCAGTACGAAATCCGCACCCACAAGCGATTGCTGGATATACTCGAACCAACGCAGCAAACGATAGACGCCCTGGGCAAACTCGATATCGCTGCCGGCGTGGATGTCGAAATCAAGCTGCAATAATGCGCAAAGCCAGCCAGCGTGATGTGATTGGAACGGCCATATGACAGGACTCATTGGTAGAAAACTCGGCATGACACAATTTTACAACCCCGAGGGGAACGTGGTTCCGGCGACGGTCGTGGAAACAGGTCCCTGCATCGTGGTGCAAAAAAAGCAGGCTAATACCGATGGCTACAATGCGCTGCAGGTCGGTTTCGGAGCGAAAAAAAATCAGCGGGTCAACAAAGCGGCGCAAGGCCATATGGGCAAAGCGGGGAAAGGCGCCTTCGAGGTGCTCAGGGAATTTCGCCTCGAGGATGTCGGCTCGTACGAGGTCGGTCAAGAAATCAAGGCCGGTGATCTGTTCAAAGTTGGCGACCGGATCGACGTGTCAGGAATCTCCAAGGGCCACGGCTTCTCGGGCGTGATCAAGCGCTGGTCCTTCGGCGGCTTTCCCGGGTCTCACGGCACGCACGAATATTTCCGGCACGGCGGCTCGATCGGGAACCGGTCTTATCCGGGACGGGTGCGCAAGGGAAAGAAAATGGCGGGCCATTGGGGAAATGAAACCGTATCGACGCAAAATCTTGAGGTCGTCGAGATTCGAGCGGAGGAAAATTTGCTGCTCGTTCGCGGTGCGGTCCCGGGGGCCAAGCGCGGCATTGTCATCTTGCGCCCTGCCGTCAAAAGGTAAACAAAATGGAAGTGCACGTCATCGAGCCGACTCTGAATGAAGCGATTTTTGGCGTTAAGCCGCGTACGCATCTATTACACCAGGCGGTCCTGATGCAGCTCGCCAATCGCCGGACAGGTAGCGCGGCGACAAAATCGAAGGGTTTCGTCAGGGGGGGCGGTAAGAAGCCATGGCGGCAAAAGGGCACCGGACGCGCACGCGCGGGGAGCATCCGCTCGCCGATCTGGGTCGGCGGCGGCACTGTCTTCGGGCCTCAA
>JBIOXP010000261.1:0-7303 GCA_044869705.1 Binatia bacterium
CCGAATTTCATTAGACAAGCCATCAACAGCAGCCGAGCTTTCGTTGCCGTCAAATTGCTGCCGGCGATCGCCAACGGATCACGCGTGGGATCGACAAAACCGCCGGCATTACCGCGCCCGACTTTCACCACCGGCATGCCGCTGAACACAGCGCGCTTGAGTGCCGCGTCGACGGGGTTGCTCATCGCGCCAAACGGCGCCGATCCTTCGGCGACGAAACCGGCTAACGGTGCATCGCGAAGATTTTTCTCGATGCGCGCGAGTATATCGACTTCAGCGCTCGCATCGCCCGAAGTGTCGTCCGGCAGATATCGGGCATGCTTCACGATCGTAACTTTGGGAATGGCGCTCGAAAGCAGATTGCCGTCATCATTTTTGATGGCGATGCGAATCGTTCCAATCTTTGAATCTTGGATGGCTGAACCCTGAACTTCAGCAGGCAGCCGAGTCAAATTCACCGCGGAATCGTAGGTATGGCGCTTCACCGGCTTGAACGAAAACTGCGGCGCACCCGGATGGCCGATTCGGCCGATGATTCCGCCGTGTCCGCCGGTAGCGACGTAACCTCCCGGCCGGGCGTCGGATTTCTGCACGTCGCGCGAGGTAAAGATTTGCTCGTCGAGAATCGCCACAGCGCCGATGCAATCGCGCCCATGCTCATCGGCCCAGATGCGTGAGGTGATGTAGCTCACCGAATCGACAATATTCCGGTCGCCATCGTTAGCGAGCGCCCCATGCGGCCGTTGTGAGGAGTTGCCGCAAATCGGCGCCGTCGTATCGATCAACAAGTTGAGCCAATACGTCGTCTCTTCTACGAACGGACTTCCCTCGAGCCAAATGGCGCCCAGATATTTGCCGCTTGCCAGTGTCCGTTGCACCACGTTGGTCACGCGCGCGAGCGCCGCCATTGGCGGCTCTTTGCGTAAATAGCCCGGACGATAGGGAAAAAAATCGACGCCGCGCTTCTCCGGGGCGATATCGCCAGCGCCGATATCGGTTCGTTCGGCGGCGCGCCGTCCGGTCAGATAACCGCCGGAAGGCAGCGCCCGAACGAAATCGAATTCAGCTTTACCGCTGAGCAGGCAACCTATACCTTCATCGGAGATCCCAAGACGATCGATTTCCTCGAACAGCCGCGCACCATCTGGAAAAAAAGGCACCCGAACCAGATGCTCCGGTGCATTTTTTTCGACGCCATCCATCTCCCAAGGCTCTCCGTTCGCCTGTCGTGCCATATACGGAAGCGGATATAAGCCGTCTTCGGGTTTCAGCTTGATTTCGTAAACCGGCTTATCGCTCGAGCTTTTTCTCTCTTTGTGAAGATTTCCCGCGTCATCCAAATAGCCATCCGGCGGTGCATACAGTTCGGCAAAGTCCCGCTCGAGCGGATGCGCGCTGAACTGCTCGACGTAAACCGTAACCGGAGCGGCCAAGCGTTGGGCTCGAAGCACGTCGAAGCGCATCGCCGATCCATTTGCGTGGCTGCGCGGTGTCAAACCATATTTCTCACGCGCCTTATTGCTCGTGACCAGCGGTTCGCTATTTTGGATCGTCGCCGTCGGTCCGGAGAAAACCGCGATACGCGGTCTAGCGTTTGTGCTCGTGCTCGCCATAGAGTCTCCGTTGATAAAAGCAGAGTGAAAAACCCCCATTTCCCCCTTTCATCAAAGGGGGATAAAGGGAAATTTCGTTTTCTTAATCACTAAGCAATGACTTGCGGAGCTTATTTCAGTTCGTAGGGAAGTTGCTTCGGCCCATAGCCTTGCCAGTACCGATTCGTCGCGGGATCGTAACGGCCCTGAAGAAAACCGCCCGCTTTCTCGGCGCGCACGATGATTGCCACGGTGCGCTCATCCCCGCTCTCTTCGGCATGAATCTCGTACGGTGGCACCAGATCGATTTTTCCCGCGCCGACTTTCACGTTGACTGTCTTACGGACTTCCGCGTGGTCCGGCCTGCTCCCGTCGTCGAGGCGCTCGTAGCGTTCGATCGTTTCACTGCCGTCGAGCACGCCGTAAAGCGTCCAGTTGTGCGCGTGATCGTGAATTTGCGTCCGGGTGTGCGGCGCTTTGATCAAGCCGTTGATCACGAACTTGTAATCGGGGTCTTCGTAAAACAGCAGATTCTCGGCCCGCTCGCCGCCCTGCGAGCAGTCGGGCCAATTGCGCGACTGTTCCTTGACCGAAGGATCGGCGAGGAGCTCCTGCAAAAGCGGCGGAATTTTCTCCCAGCGTTTCGCCGGATCGGTTTCCGTGGCAAAAAGCGTGCGCGTTGCGGCAATAAATTTTTGCATTGCAGTCTGAGACATACTGCCCTCCCTGAGCTGTTTAGCTTGGCTATCATTATTCCCGCGCAAAGTGTCTCGTCAAGCGCTGTGGGCGTAGCATCGCTGACTAGGGCGGAGTCCTCGTGCGCTGAAATGACAGCTCGACGATTTTGTCATTTCGAACGACGTGAGAAATCCTTCTTTATTTTAGAAGGTTCTGAGATGAATTACGTGCCGTGGGACCAGGATGAGAGATACTGCTGCTGCTCTTTGCTCAAAGTGTCGATGCGAATGCCCATGGAGCTGAGCTTCAATTTGGCGACCCAATTTTCTACTTCGCTGGGCACATCATAAACTTTCGGTGTGAGCTGGTTTCGGTTTTTGACCGCCCATTCGGAAGCGAGCGCCTGAGTGGCAAAGCTCATGTCCATCACCGACGCCGGATGGCCTTCAGCGGCCGCGAGATTGACCAATCGTCCTTCGCCGATCAAATAAATTCGTTTGCCGCCGGCAAGGACATAGGCGTCGACAAAGTTGCGAACGTTTTTTTCCACTTTGGTGGCGAGCTTTTTGAGCGCCTTCAGATCAATTTCAATGTCGAAGTGGCCCGAGTTGCAGATCACCGCGCCGTCTTTCATCGCTTTGAGATGTTCTTCGGCGATCACGTGCATATCGCCGGTGAGCGTGATGAAGAGATCGCCGATCCGCGCCGCCTCTTTCATGGTCATGACTTCCAAGCCATCCATGGCCGCTTCCAAAGCGCGCACCGGATCGACTTCGGTGACGATGACTTTGGCGCCCATTCCACGAGCCCGCGAGGCCACACCCTTACCGCACCAACCATACCCGGCGACCACCACCCGTTTTCCCGCGATCAGCATGTCGGTTGCCCGCACCACGCCGTCGATGGTCGATTGCCCTGTCCCGTAGCGATTGTCAAAAAGATGTTTGGTCGCCGCGTCGTTCACGGCGATTACCGGGATTTTGAGGGCGCCGTCCCTTTCGAGAGCGCGCAAGCGAATCACGCCTGTGGTCGTCTCTTCCATGCTAGCAGTTAAATTTTGCGCCAAATGCGCATAGTCGGTGTGCAGCAAAGAAACCAGATCGGCGCCGTCATCCATTGTGATGACCGGTTGATGATCAAGCGCTGCGCGCAGGTGACGGTAGTAACTCTTATTGTCTTCGCCTTTGATCGCAAATACCTGAACTTTGTCATGCTGAACCAGTGACGCCGCGACATCGTCCTGAGTCGACAGCGGATTTGACGCGCACAGCAACACGTCCGCGCCGCCAGCTTTAAGCGTCTGCACCAAATTAGCCGTTTCCGCCGTCACATGAAGGCAAGCCGAGAAGCGCATGCCGCGGAGCGGTTTTTCTTTCTCGAATCTCTCCTTGACTCTGCGCAGCACAGGCATGTCTTGACCGGCCCAGAGGACTCGTTTCCGACCACCATCCGCAAGGCGCAAATCTTTAACGTCGTATTTCTTAGCCGCCATCGTAACCGCTTCCTCCGCGTGAATTTTGCTGATTTAAACCCGGCCTGCAGCCTTTTTGAGATCGGCCGCTCGATCGGTTTTTTCCCAGGTGAAGAGACCGTCTTCAGGACTGCGCCCGAAATGGCCGTAGGCTGCCGTGGGACGATAGATGGGTCGTTTGAGATCGAGGCTTTGAATGATGCCCTTTGGACTGAGGTCAAAGCTCTCTTGAACGATCCTGGCAATTTTGCCTTCGGGCACCACACCGGTGCCGAACGTGTCGACCAGGACCGAGACCGGCTGGGCGACGCCGATCACGTAAGCCAGTTGCACCTCACAGCGTTGCGCTAACTCTGCCGCAACGATATTTTTTGCGACGTAGCGCGCCATATAGGCAGCGCTGCGATCGACTTTCGACGGGTCTTTTCCCGAGAAGGCGCCGCCGCCGTGGCGACCCATGCCGCCGTACGTGTCGACGATGATTTTCCGACCCGTCAGACCGCAATCACCCTGCGGTCCGCCGACAACAAATCGGCCGGTGGGGTTCACATGAAAAATCGTATCCTTGTCCAGATAATCGGCCGGGATCACCGCCTTGATCACGCCGTCGATGATGGTTTCTTTCAGCTTGCTATGATCGACGTCGGCGCTGTGTTGCGTGGAAATAACGACATTCTTCACCTTGACCGGCTTGCCGTCACGATACTCTACCGTGACTTGGGACTTGCTGTCAGGCCGGAGAAAGTACGCTTCGCCACCTTTGCGCACTTTCGCAAGGTAATGCACCAGGCTGTGTGCCATCTGAATTGGAAACGGCATGAGTTCCGGCGTTTCATCGCAAGCATAGCCGAACATCATTCCCTGATCGCCGGCGCCCTGCTCTTTATGCAGTCCTTCACCTTCGGTCACGCCCTGGGAAATATCCGGCGATTGCTGCTCGATCGCGGTTAAAATCGCGCAAGTATGGCCGTCGAAACCCATCGCGGAGTCGGTGTAACCGATCTCGCGCACGACTTCCCGCACGATCTCGACATAACTCACCTTGGCATTGCTCGTGATCTCGCCCGCCACCACCACCATGCCGGTCTTTGCGAGGCTTTCGCAGGCCACACGGCTGTTGGGATCTCCCGCCAAATGAGCATCAAGGATCGCATCCGAAACCTGATCGCAGAGTTTATCCGGATGACCTTCGGAGACCGACTCCGATGTGAACAAGAAATCTTTGACCGCCATGAAATGACCTCCAGCCGGGCGCAAACAATCACTCCTGTATAACGAATACACCGGGGCTATTCAACCTTGGTCTCGCGCTGTGAATGACTGAAAATCCGGCCGATCCGGTTAGGAACTACGCAGAGACCAATCCGAGACGCTCTCGCTCTCCACCGTCGCGTCGGACGCGATCACGACGCAATTCCGACCCAACTCCTTGGCTCTGTAGAGAGCTTGATCGGCAGCCTGCAGCAAACTGTGGTTGGTCCGGCCGTGAACAGGATAGAGCGCCATACCGATCGAAACCGTCACGCTAGTGACCGATTGTCCGTCTTGGCGCACGGCAATGCGCTGCAACTCGAGCCGAAGCTGCTCGAGCCGCTGGTGCGCGCTCTCCAAGGTGATTTCCGGAAGGATGATCACGAATTCTTCGCCGCCGTAGCGACAGACGATATCGCTACCGCGGAATTTCGACTTCAACAAATCGCTCCATTCGCGCAGGACAGCATCCCCGGCGCTATGTCCGAAACGATCATTCAGAGTTTTGAAATGATCGAGGTCGGCCATCGCCACGACCAGAGGCTTGCCCGCGCGTTCGGCACGACTCAATTCTCGATCCAGCGAATCCTCCATATATCGTCGATTGAACAAGCCGGTTTGCGGATCCCGGATGCTCTGATTCTTCAAAGTTTCGCGCAGGCGCAAGTTCGCCAGGATCAAAGAAAGCTGTTCGGTCACCGATGCTGCGGAATCGGCGATAATGCTCTTTCCGTTACTGCCCGTGCCATAGCGGACGTGCAGCAAACCCATGGTTTCGCCGTGGGCAATCATGGGTAAGCACACGTAGGGCCCCGGCGCGCCCGCTTGCGCGACGTGTTGGCAAATCAAATCGCGCGTTTCCGATTCCATGCCGTGAGGTTTGTTGCGCCGAAGTCCCCAGCAATCTCCCGGCTCAAGAGTTTTTTCAAATTCGTACGCCGGCTCCCCCCATCGGCCGACGCTTTCCAGGAAATTGCGTGAGGCCGTCATCATATAAAGAGCTCCACTCGTGTTGTGCAGCAGTAAAGGGAGCCGGCGGCGGATAATCTCGTAGGCTTCGTCCATACTGCGGCACGACTCGATCAACTCCACCATCTCGCCGACGAGGCGCATCTCCTGGTTGTGCCGTTCCAGCTCCAAGACCGAACGCTGCAGCTCGTCATGGGCATGCTGCAGCTCCTTCTCGATCAATTTTCGCTGTGCGTTTTCAGCCTCGAGCTCGCGGGTCCGCTCGGCAACGCGCTGCTCCAGCCCTGCGTTCAAAGCCTGAATTTCCTCGGTCCGCTCGGTGACCCGTTGCTCGAGTGTGGCATTCCAGGCCCGGATTTCTTCTTCGACTCGCCGCCGCTCGGTAATATCCACGACGGATGCGAGCACCTGCAGCCCGTGCGGCGAACGGATGGGGTTGAGTCCAATTTCAACGGCGAATTCGCTGCCGTCCGCCCGCAATCCGAAGAGCTCCCGAGCTGGTCGGACCATTTGCTCCTTCGGTTCTTGAAAAAAGCGTTCGCGCTGCTCCGGATGCGACGCTCGGAAGCGCTGCGGCACGAGCTTTTCGATGGATTTCCCGAGCAATTCATCCCGCGAATACCCGAATAGCTGCTCGATTTGGTGATTGACCAACGTAATGACGCCGCGCTCGTCAATCATGAGCATGCCATTGGGCGCCGATTCCACCACGAGTCTCAGTTGGTCCGCTGCCAATTTTTGTTCGCTGTTGTCCACGTACATCGCGCGGGTGCCGATAACTTTGCCGGACTCGTCGGCAATCGGATCGCCGCGCATCAAAACCGGGATGGCTCGGCCATCGCTCACCAATAGCTCGCGTTCGCCGGAGACGATGTTTCCCTGTAACGCGTCAGGGTAGCCGTTTGGGCCAAGGAGCTTGAGACGAGAATCGGGTGAATGAAAATCAGCCAGCGACCGCCCGATCACGTGTTCACGGTCATATTGCAAGGTGGTAAGAAACAACCCGTTACAGTCGGTGATGATCGGCGTGCCGTGGTCATCGCGTATCGTCACGTACATGGCAGGCGCTGCTTCGAAAAGATCGCGGTAGTGTTTCTCTGCCTGTTGCATTTGCGCCAAAGCCTGGTCGCGCATACGCAAGTAGACGATCAGCGCGGCCGTGATCAGGCTTCCGATCAGCAGGATGCCGAGCGCGTCCCAGATGCCGTCGATCCAGGAATAGCCCGGCCCAGGACGCACGAGAAACAGTAATTGTCGTCCACCGAGCTCCGTTTGCGCTGTCTGATTCGACGTCAACTGCAATTGCGGCAGTTTCTGTCCGCTCAAGCTCGCCAGCGATTGA
>JBIOXP010000262.1:0-3390 GCA_044869705.1 Binatia bacterium
CCTCGGCGCCAAGCGAAGGCTCTGAATTTGTCGACTGCAAGTGGACTTCTGTTCCGTCATTGCGGCGCATGCCGTAATTCAAGCGGTTTTGTATTCGACCAACCTGAATGGCGGCTGGGGATTTTCAACCATCGGCGAAGGAGACATTGAGACATGCCTGATCAAGAATCGCAGCGTTACTGACCGCTGCGATTATAGGCACAGCCATTGCGTTTGCAGTGTGCCAAAATGCCAAAACGCCATCTAGCCGGCCGGATTACCGTGCCACAGGAAGAAAGATTTCGCCTGGTCACCAGTGACGGCCGCAGTTTTCTCTTTACGCTCGACCGTAAAAGCCCCGTTCAAGTTCCGACGATCCGTCTGCTCCAGAAATCTCATACACCGGTTCGCGTCGAGTATTCAGGCGAACCCAATACCTATTCTGGAATCGCTCACATGATCGAGCCGCTCGATCAATCGTCTCGGCAGCCTTCCTCACGCCCATGAACAAAGCGAATATGACCGATAAGTTTCGTACTGTTTTCCGTGATTGGGCCGTTTCGAAGCAACTCGCTGGCGGAGACCCGAAGAGGAACGCCGCGCAATCCGATCTCTCCCGTACGCTTCGTCCGCGACTCGAAGAAGCGGATCGGGTCGGCACCAGTATTTGTCCGTACTGTGCGGTGGGCTGCGCTCAGCTTATCTATGCAAAGGGAAACGATGTCATTCACATCGAAGGCGACCCGCGGAGTCCGATTAATCAAGGCACGCTCTGTCCCAAGGGAGCTGCCGCCGTAGGATGGATGCTCAATCCCAACCGTTTGACCAAAGTGAAATACCGGGCTCCCTACTCCGATCACTGGGAAGAGCGTCCACTCGATTGGGCCATGGATCGGATCGCCGATCTGATCAAGCGCACGCGCGATGAATCCTTCGTGCGCGCATTGCCGGACGGCACCACCGTGAATCACACGCTCGCGCTCGCGGAGCTCGGCGGCGCGACCCTCGACAACGAAGAGAATTATCTGATCAAAAAATTGTGTGCCGGTGGCCTGGGCATGGTCGCGATCGAAAATCAGGCGCGGGTTTGACACAGCTCATCGGTGCCCAGTCTGGGCGCCACTTTCGGCCGCGGGGCAGCAACGACTGCTCAATGGGATCTGGCAAATGCCGACTGCATTGTCATCATGGGCTCGAACATGGCAGAAAACCATCCCATTGCGTTTCGCTTTGTCATGCAGGCGAAGGAGAAAGGCGCCACGATCATCCACGCTGATCCGCGTTTCACCCGCACATCTGCGCTTTGCGACATTTATGCCCCGATCCGCGCCGGGAGCGACATTGCGTTTTTGGGCGGATTGATCAACTACATCGTCAATGACGAGCGCTGGCAAAATGATCCATTCTTTCGTGAGTATGTCGTCAACTACACCAATATCTCGACCATCATCGAAGATGACTTCAAGGACGCCAGCGAGCTCGACGGCTTGTTCTCCGGTTGGGAAGCGGAAAAGCTTTCTTACAATGTAGACTCATGGCAGTACCGCGGCATGGACATTCCCGCCACCCTTGCCGAGGCCTATGTTCACCCAAGTACCGAAGATCCCGACAAGATGATCGAAAAACAGCAGGAATTGACTAGACGTCCAGTTCCCGCCGATCCGACATTGCAAGACCCAAAATGCGTTTATCATTCTCAAGCGCCACTACGCCGCCTACACGCCGGAAATGGTCGAGCGGGTCACCGGCTGCCCGAAAGAAACTTTTCTGAAAGTGGCAAAAACTTTGGTGAACAACGCCGGCCGCGAGCGTACCGGCGCGTGGTGCTACGCGGTCGGCTGGACGCATCATACGACCGGCGTGCAGATGATTCGTGCGGCAGCAATTATCCAGTCTCTCCTCGGTAATATCGGCCGTCCCGGCGGCGGCATTCTCGCGCTGCGCGGTCATTGCAGTATTCAAGGAAGCACCGACGTTCCAACGCTCTATAACATGCTACCGGGTTACCTACCGCAGCCGAGCGCAATGAAGCCGCACAATACCTTCGACCGATATGTCGAAGTGGAAACTCCACCCACGGGATGGTGGCACAACTTCCCGAAATACATCATCAGCCTGCTCCGCGCCTGGTATGGCGACGCCGCATCGGCGACCAATCAATGGTGCTATCCATGGATTCCGAAGATGGTCGCCGATCACTCCCAGGAACCGATGATGCTTGCGATCGCCGATGGTTTGATTCGCGGGCTGCTCTTGATCGGCCAGAATCCGGTTATCGGCGGCCACAACAGCACGCTCGTGCGCAAGGGGCTGGGAAATCTCGAATGGATGGTGGTGCGCGAGACCTTCGAGAATGAAACTGCGTCGTTCTGGTACAAGTCCCCGGAAGCCAAAAGCAGCAACGGTGCAGGACCGCGCGCCCAAGACATCAAGACGGAGATTTTTCTATTGCCTGCAGCTTTGCCGGGGGAGAAGGAAGGCACTTTTACCAACACCCAGAGGTTGATTCAGTGGCATGACAAAGTGGTCGACCCTCCGGGGGACTGCCGATCGGATCTTTGGTTCATGTTTCACCTCGGCAGACGACTGAAGCGGCTCTACGCCGACAGCCAGGATCCTAAAGACCAGCCAATCAAAAACCTCACTTGGGATTATCCGACCCGAGGCGCGCACGAAGAGCCCTCAGCCGACGCCGTGCTCAAAGAAATCAATGGCTACACCTGGCCGGAACGAAAGCAGATCGCCGATTTCAAGGAATTGAAGGACGACGGATCGACGGCGTGCGGCGTGTGGATATACACAGGCGTCTATCCGCGCGCTGACTTCAATCATGCGCGCTCGCGCAAACCGGACGGCCCGGACGGTCCGGGAACTCATCTGGATTGGGGCTTCGCGTGGCCCAGCAATCGGCGCATCATGTACAACCGCGCGTCGGCCGATGCCGACGGGAAACCGTGGTCGGAACGCAAGCGCTATATGTGGTGGGATGCGGAGCAGCAGCAATGGAGCGGCAAGGACAAGCCCGATTTCTCCTCGAATAAAGCGCCCGACTATCAGCCGGATTTCTCCCAAGGTCCAAAGTTGGGAATGGACGCCCACGACGGCAAATCACCGTTCATGATGTCCGCGGACGGCAAGGCGTGGATCTTCGTCCCTTCGGGACTGAAGGATGCGCCATTGCCGACGCACTACGAGCCCGTGGAATCGCCGGTGCGAAATCCATTGTATAAACAACAGGAAAATCCGCCGGTAAAAAGATGGGCGCGAGCGGACTATCCTTATCACCCGGTTGGCGATCCGCGGTATCCCTACGTGATCACCACGTATCGTCTCACTGAACATCATTCCGGGGCGATACCGACGCGCTTTGTGCCGGCGCTGGCCGAGCTTCAACCCGAGGGATTCGCGGAG
>JBIOXP010000263.1:0-23109 GCA_044869705.1 Binatia bacterium
AGCGGCCGATGAAAACATCGGTACGTATCAGTTTAACAAACACGTTATCCGGCATCGTTTTTGCCGAATCTGCGGTATCCACCCTTATGCCGAAGGTATTGATCCTCAAGGTCGAGCGATAGCAGCGATCAATATTCGTTGTCTGGACGGGTTGGATCTCCAGACAATACCGGTGCAGCAGTTTGACGGACGGGCGTTGTAGCGAACAGGTCCGTCGTTGATCAACACGTATTTTCCATGCTCGCCGTTGGCTAGCCAGAAATACATTGCAAATCTAAGACACCGCCACGCGCCCTATTACTGCTTTCAGGACGGAGCATACCGCGTTCACTAGCGGGGAGAAGCGCGGCGGCAAACGACATAAACTGGACCACTCGCCCCGCTTCCTACTCTCCAGCTGATACTCGCTTTGGTTGTAACGATTGTCTGACAGCGGCCTCGTTTGTGTGCGGCTGGGTCACACAGAATTGAGCGTACTGCTCAGGTCTCATCCTTCAGTGAGTGCCCTTTTCTCTGATACGAATTGGGCGCGCTTCTTGCAAAAATTCCGTGACTGATTCGCTCTGAATAAACTCAAAAGGCGTTGACGGAGGAGAAATGGAAATATCAAGAGATCTGACCCTCGAGAGACGTCAGCGAAGTGGCCCGCACTATTCAGAACCTCTCGAAAGACGAGGCGATTGGAACGATGGATCGCTGACGACGGCGGCGCGCAGGGCGTGGGACCAGAAAGATCTAGGCGTTCTGGTCGAGGGCAACGAGAGAACGATCGCGTCCCGGCTCGGCTGGTTTAGCATTGGGCTCGGGCTGATCGAAGTGTTGGCCCCGAGAACCCTCGAGCGATTTCTTGGCATCAGACACCATGGATTTTTGCTGCGCATGATGGGATTTCGCGAAATTGCCTCTGGCGTAGGAATCTTGACCGGACGGCGTCCCTCGAGCTGGTTGTGGGCGCGCGTGGGCGGCGATCTGATCGATATTGCGGGTCTGGGGATGGCGCTTAATTCCGACACGGCCAAACCGGCCAATATTGGGCTCGCTTGCGCGGCGGTCGCCGGAGTCACTGTTTTGGATTTGCGCTGCGCCCAAGAACTTAGTCGAAATGACGATAGTGCGCTCAGCACGCGCACCGTCGAAGTGAAAAAATCGATTCAGATCAATTGTTCACCGGCCGAGGTTTACAAATTCTGGCGCAATTTTTCGAACCTGCCAAAATTCATGAGCAATGTCGAATCGGTTGAGACACTGAGCGAGAAGCGGTCGCGCTGGTGCGCGATAGGCCCCGCAGGCAAACGCATCGAGTGGGATGCTGAGATCACCGACGAGCAAGAGAATCGCTTGATCGCGTGGCGTTCGCTCGAAGGAGCACAAGTCGAAAACTGTGGCACTGTGCGCTTCGAGACGGCGCCGGGCGGACGCGGCACCTACGTCACGGTGCATCTGGAATACAGCCCGCCCGGGGGCATTTTCGCCGCCAGGGTAGCGCAGCTTTTCGGTCGCGAGCCACGGCAACAGATCCACGAAGATTTGCACCACCTCAAGCAAATCATGGAGACTGGCGAAATCATCACGACGAAGGGGCAGCCTGCCGGCCGCGGCAGCTCAACTTCCTGGAAATATGACCAAACCGTGAGACGGCAGATCGATTCGAGATCGGACTACCAATCTTCGGCCCTTTAATGAAGAGGAGATTCCCATGAAGGCGAACTGCTGGTATGGCAAAGGGGACGTGCAGGTCGTGAACGTCTCCGAACCCCAGATCCTCAACAATCGCGACGCCGTGGTCAGGATTACTTCCACCGCGATCTGCGGCTCAGATTTGCACCTCTACAACAACCTCGTTCCTACCATGGAAAAAGGCGATATCCTCGGCCATGAATTCATGGGCGAAGTCGTTGAGGTCGGGAGCGAAGTTCACAACCTCAAGGCCGGCGATCGGGTCGTCGTATCCTTCCCCATTTCGTGCGGCAAATGCTTTTTCTGTCAAAGAGAGCTTTTTTCGCTCTGTGAGAATTCCAATCCGAATGCTTGGATGGCGCAAAAATTTTTTGGCCATTCGCCCGCGGGAATTTATGGCTATACTCACATGCTCGGAGGCTTCGCCGGCGGACAGGCGGAATACGCTCGCGTGCCATTCGCCGATGTGGGGACGGTAAAAATTCCCGACGGCTTGAGCGACGAACAGGTCCTGTTCCTGTCGGATATTTTTCCCACAGGTTATATGGCCGCGGAAAACTGCAACATCCAGCCCGGCGATACGATTGCCGTTTGGGGTTGCGGTCCGGTCGGACAGCTCACCATCAAGAGTGCCTACCTGCTTGGAGCCGAGCGCGTCATCGGCATTGATCGATTCCCGTACCGGTTGCAAATCGCACGCGAAAAGGCCGGCGCGGAGGTACTCAATTATGAGCAATGTGACGTCTACGATTCGCTAATGGAGATGACCGGCGGGCTGGGCCCCGACGCCTGCATTGACGCCGTCGGTATGGAAGCCCATATGCCAGGAATCGTCGGCGCGTATGATCGCGTAAAGCAGGCGATGATGCTGGAAAGCGATCGACCGGCCGTCTTACGGCAAGCGATCATGGCATGCCGCAAGGGCGGCACGGTTTCGATTCCCGGTGTGTACGGCGGCTTCGATGACAAGATTCCGCTCGGTTCGCTGGTGAACAAGGCCTTGACAGTCAAGACAGGGCAAACCCATGCGCAGCACTATTTTGTGCCGCTGCTCGAGAAGATTCAAAGCGGCGACATCGATCCAAGCTTCATTATTACGCATCGGCTGCCGCTCGATGAGGCGCCGAGAGGTTTTGAGATGTTTTTTGAACAAGCAAGATGACTGTCTCAAAGTCGTGCTGAAACCGTAAAGTCGGAAACGGAGAAAACATGACCGACGCGAAGGCCTCGGAATTTCCACCTGGCGACCAAAGCGACAGCGCACCCGACCATCAGGCGGCAGCGGGACAAATCGCCGTGGTCACCGGCGCATCGACTGGCATCGGCTATGAGCTTGCCAGATGCTGTGCGGAAAACGGCTTCAATTTGGTGATCGCCGCGGATGAGCCGAAGATTCAGCAGGCGGCTGAAACGTTTCGGGCGACAGGCGTGAACGTCGATTCGGTTGAAGCCGATCTCGCCACCGCCGAAGGTGTGGACAAATTATACGCTGCGCTGAATGGGCGGCCGGTCGACGTCGTCATTGCCAATGCGGGTCGCGGTCTCGGCAAGGCATTTCTCGACCAACACTTTGATCAAGTGCGCCGTGTCATCGAAACCAATATCACCGGAACGATCTATCTGTTGCATCGCATCGGGCGCGAAATGGTTAATCGCCGCCACGGCCGAATTCTGATCGTCGGCTCAATCGCCGGGTTCGTGCCGGGTAGTTTTTCCGCAGTTTACAACGGCACCAAAGCGTTCATCGATTCGTTCTCGTTCGCGCTCCGAAATGAGCTCAAGGACAGCGGCGTCACTGTTACATGCCTCATGCCGGGAGCCACGGATACCGAATTTTTCGAGCGCGCGGGCATGATGGACACTGAAGTCGGCCAAGCCAAAAAAGATGATCCTGCCGAGGTGGCGCGAATCGGTTTCGAGGCGATGATGCGCGGGGAGGGGGATGTGGTGAGTGGCTGGAAAAACAAGTTGCAATCGGCATTAGCCTCTGTGACGCCGTCCGGCGCGCTCGCCGAAATCCATCGTCGAAAAGCGGAACCCGGAGTGGGCGAGAGATAGCTTTTCACGGCAGTTTCCAAGCCGGTTTAATAGTAACTGCGAGATGAAAGCTTAAGGTTGTGGCCAGCACATCGGTGTTGATTGTCGGCGCCGGCCTCGCGGGGCTTGCCGCCGCCTATCAACTCGAGCGAACCGGCCACAGCGTGACACTCGTCGAGGCGCGCGACCGGGTTGGCGGTCGGGTACGGACAATACGACTCGGCGATATGCATGCGGAAGCCGGCGGCGAGCTGATCGATGATGATCAGGAAGAGATCAGAAAACTGCTCGGCCAATTTGAGCTCCAAGAAGCGCGCATTTTGCGCCAAGGGTTTTCTCACTATCGCATTGCCCGCAATGGCCACCGACAATTCCGCGCGTCATCGAGCGGCTGGCGTCTCACCGCTAAGGCGCTCGAGCCGCTGCTGCGCCTTTACCGATTGAATGGTGAAGAATGGACGGGACCGATTGCTGCAAATCTCGCAAAAAACAGCGTTAACGACTGGCTGATTCGCAATCACCATTTTGGTCGGACCCACGGTCGGCGAAAAGCTCCTGGCGATGCCGCCGAGATGTATGCGACTGCCGTTTGCATGCGCAATTTTTTTCTCGGCGATCCCAATGAGCTCTCCTTATTAACATACGTCGAGCAGTTCACCGCCGGCGATGATCCGGCCAAACGCACCATGTACCGCATTCGCGGCGGCACCGATCGTCTTCCCGAGCGTATGGCACGCGCCCTGCGCCGTCCCGTGCTCCTGGAACACGTGGTCTGTCGTGTCGAGCAGAAGAAAAATTCTGTCCGGTTAACCGTCGAAACTTCCCGGGGCGCGCGACGCACACTGACCGCCGACTATGCGATCGTTGCCGTACCGGCGCCGTTGGCGGCGAATATCGAATACCTGCCGCCGCTGCCAGAGCGTCAGCGCGACGCCCTAACACGGCTCCGCTACGGACGCGCGACCAAGACCGTGCTGCAGTTCGACCGCCATTCATGGCGCAGATCGGGACGGCCGCGGGCATGCACCAGTGATCTCGAGATCGGTGCGGTTTGGGATGGCAGCGAAGATCAGCCCGACAGGCGCGGCATCTTAACGCTGCTCGCCGGCGGCAGCGCCAGTGATGCGACTAAGTCGCTGCTCGCGACCGAGGGCGCCAGCGCCTTGGCCGAACGGCTCTCGTTTTTCGGCGTCGCTGACGCGCGTCTGATCGCTTGCCGTAGCCTCAGCTGGGAAGATGATCCGTGGGCGCGCGGCGGTTATGCTTTGTTCGATCCTTCCTTTCCGCCGTCGGCGCGAGCTTTGTTAGCACTCCCACATCAGCGCGTGTTCTTTGCCGGCGAGCATACGAGCACGAAATGGCAGGGCTATATGAACGGCGCCGTCGAGAGCGGCTTTCGCGCTGCCGAAGAAATATCGTTGATTTGTGCACAGTGACCATCCGGGTGGGGGTCTTCCCAGGATCGATCCCTTCAGCGACGGATTCACTGAGGTTTTCGCCAAACGCTATGTTGCGTTTTCGCCTGTGCGCTGAACCGCAGCAACAGCTTTCCCGGACGGCGCCGGAGCAAGCATTAGTTCTCACGTTGCCTGAGGCTAGCCATGACAATCTCTGTCATCTCAAATTCAGTTGAGAGATCTTTCTCCGATCTATTTGAAGTACTGAACCGGGACCGCAGCGTCTCTAGCTCGAGCGGCATTTTTTCTTCCTATACTTGACCGAAGCCTACGTTTTCGATAAGCGTTGGCGCGGCTCATTTCCGAGCTCATTTTCGAGCTGATTTCATCGACAGCGACTTTCGGTTGCAGGAGGCGCAACGGTGAAGCACGCTTTCCTGGTGATTCTTTGCTCGTTCCTGTGGACCAGTAGCGCTAATGCCCAAGCCCCGTTCTATCAGGGGAAAACAATTCGTGTCATCGTCGGTACGCCGCCGGGAAATCTTTATGACTTCTGGGCACGCCTGATTGTAGACCATCTCGGCAAACACATTCCGGGCAAGCCAAACTTTGTCGTGCAGAATATGCCCGGAGCCGGTCACGTCGTCGCGGTCAATTACCTCTACAGCCAGGCAAAGCCGGACGGCTTGACGCTGATCGGTTCCGTCATTCCGTCGCTCTATCTGAATCAGCTCATCGGCCGGCCGGAGATCCAATTTGATTGGTCGAAGTTCGAGTGGATCGGCTCTCCGGCTCGCGGCAACAGCCAAATGTATATGCGCTCCGATACGCCCTATAAAACGATCGAGGACGTGCGCACCGCCAAGGACCCGCCGAAGTGCGGCGCAACCGGCGTGACTGGCCCCGATTCATATTTTCCGAAGTTGCTGAACGAAACCGTTGGGGCGAAGTTCAATATTGTCACCGGATACCCTGGAGGAACGGATATTGACCTCGGCGTCGAACGCGGCGAGATTCACTGCCGCGCCTTCACGATCGAAGCGTTTTTCGGTCGCGAGCCGTACCACACATGGCGCAAAAATAATTTCGTCCACCATCTATTTCAAAGCGGCAGCAAGCGAGACCGAAGGCTGCCGCAAACCCCAACTATTTTCGAGCTCATGGACCAATTCAAAACGCCGGAATCAGGCCGACGGCTCGCAACCGTGCTACTCGGCGCCGACGATATGGGCAGGCCGATGTTCGGACCGCCGGGCTTGCCAGCTGACCGTGTGAAAATGCTTCGCGAAGCGTTCGCAAAAACGATGCAGGACGAAGAATTCCGCGCTGAAGTGAAAAAGCGCAACTATGAATTCGATCCGGTCCGCGGCGAAGAACTGGACAAGTTGGCCAAGGATGTCGTCGCACAACCGCCGGAGGTTATCGACCGACTGAAAAAGGTATTGGGTAATTGATTGGCATTCGGCTGAAAAGCAGGCACGGATGTACGTTTTCGAAACCGCAAGTCAGGGAGCCGTTATGAAAAGCAAGCCTTTATCATTGGCTTTGAAATCGATGTTTTTTGTCCTAGTTGCTTTGTCGCTCTCGCCGGGACACGCTGCTAGCCAAACTTCATTCTTTCAAGGAAAGACCGTCACCATCGTTCAGGGGCGCGATCCCGGCGGTACAGGGGATTTGAGAGTACGAGCGCTGTTCCCTTTTTTGCAAAAATATATTCCCGGCAACCCGACGATTGTGAGCGAGTACATGCCTGGGGGCGGCAGCCGTAAGGCCGCCAATCACATTTTCAGAAATTCTCGCCCTGACGGATTGACGATCGGCAATTTCAGTTCTTCCATGGTCTCGCTTGCCGTCCTGGGAGAGTCGGGCGTTCTATACGACATAGACAAATTCCACTACTTGGGCTCGCCTTATAGCACCTATCATGCAGTGTTTGTCAGCCGCAAAGACGCCGGCTTCAACACAATTGACAAACTGCGCGCCGCCAGCGGCATAAAAATCGGCGCTCAGTCGGTTGGATTCTCGACCTATACGGAAGGGCGCTTGTTCGCCTACATGCTTGGCCTCAAGGATCCTCTCTTTATCGCTGCTTTTGGCGGCGCCGAGCTTGACCCGGCACTCATGCGCGGCGAGATCGATGCCCGCGCGACCGGACCCGATACGATTTTGGCGCGCAATCGCGATTGGATCGACAAGGGTTTGGCCGATGTTCACGCCATTATGGAAACACCCAAAGGCGACAAGCATCCGCATCCTTTCTTCGCGAAGCTTCCCGAGATCGAGAGCTTTGCTAGGAACGATAAGGAGCGCAAAATTATCGCGCTGCAACGCGCCTTCCGTATCGCCGGAACGCCATTCGTTCTTCCGCCGAACACGCCAAAAGATCGCGTCGAGGTTCTGCAGGAAGCTTTTCGGAAGACTTATCGCGATCCCGAATTCTTCAAAGAGTATAAAAAACTCACCGCCGACGATCCCACACCGCTGCTCCCGGAAAATCACGAGAAAGCGATTAGAGAAATTCCCCGCGATCCGGAAGTCATTGAGCTATTCAAAGTACTGGTGGGACCAAAAAAATTGCCGCCGCGATGAAACGAAAGTTGGAGTCATCCAATCCTTCGAAAAGCTCCGGATGATCGCACGTAGGAGAACCTAGCAAGAACGAAATACGCCGTGCATGGTGAGCCCGTCGTACAATGGTCTTGTTTCATCGCCTATCTCCTTGCCGCACCGCGGGTGTGTTGCGATGCGAGAATCAGATGAATGTCATTCTGAGCCGAACGCGAAGAATCTCAGATTTGCTAGACTTATGCACGAGATCCTTCGGCTGCGCCTCGGGACGATATTCCGAAACACTTTCGTGGTAGCGAAGGTAAAGGAGCGGCTCGAACGATTTGAACAGCTTGAACGGTTTGGCGCCGCAGCAATAGTGGAGATCGATCCATGACACTTCAGAGGCTGAAAACCCATTTTAGCTTGTGCTTTTTCTATGCATCGCTTACGGCGATGTCTGCCGCCTATGCGCAGACGCCGTTCTACCAGGGTAAAACAATCACTGTGATCGTCGGCACCTCGCCTGCCGGAACCGGCGACCTGCGCGTGAAAGCGCTGATACCTTATCTGCGGAAGCACATTCCCGGAAATCCCGCGCTGGTGCTCGAATATATGGACGGGGGCGGCGGACGCAAAGCGGCCAACTACATGTTCCGCACGGCGCGCCCCGACGGACTTACGATCGGCGCCATGAGCAGCGGCGTTATCTCGCTCAACATCATGGGCGAAAGCGGCGTGCTCTACGATCTGGACAAGTTTATTTACCTCGGCGCGCCGGAAACCGCCGGCCACCAAACCATCTACACGCGCAAAGATCTCGGCGCGGACAGTCTCGAGAAACTGCGGGCGAAATCCGGCCTGCGCATCGGTGCTCAGACGGTCGGTCACGTTTCCTATATCGCCGGGCGATTCTTCGCTTACTTTCTCGATTTCAAAGAACCGAAATTCATCGCGGGTTACACCGCGCCCGAAGTGGATGCTGCGCTTTTGCGCGGCGAGCTCGATGCGCGCGCGAATGCCGCCGTGTCGGTACTGCGGCGCAATCCCGATTGGCTCGACAAAAGGGTCATGGACTTTCACGCGATTATGGAAGTGCCCAAGGGCGCCAAGCATCCTCGCCTGGGTCATCTTCCCGAGATCGAAAGCTTTGTGCGCAGCGGCAGAGAAAAGAAGTTGCTCGATGTCTGGCGGGTTTTCCGATCGGTCGGCTCACCCTACGTACTGCCGCCGGGAACGCCAAAAGAGCGTGCCACCACCTTGCAGGAGGCGATGCGCAAGACGCTCAATGACGCCGAGATGCAGCGCGAATTTTTAAAGCTCGTCGGCGAGGAAGTAGAACCCATGATGCCAGAGGAGTTGGCCAAGCTCATCAGAGAAACGCCGCGCGACAGCGAAATTATCGAATTGATCAAAGCTCTTTCCGGTGCCGGACCACTGCCGCCGCGATCTTAGATGCGCGTTAAAAGTGTTCGAAAAGTTCAAGCGCTTCAGATCGTTTGATTGAGACCATGTTTTGTATAGCGATAGCAAACGCCGAACAGTCCGAAGACCAGACGGTTTGAACGGAGCGTAGCGATTGGACAGCTCGAACGCTTTGAACCTCATCAGAAAACGGAGACCGACATGAAAATAAGTGAACAGCGACCTTGCTTGACCGCTTCGGCTGCTCTCTATTCGTTGATTTCTATTTTCGCTACTCCCGTCTACTCCCAGACACCATTCTACCAGGGCAAGACGATCACGATCATTCACGGCCGCGCGCCGGGCGGATCGGGCGACCTGCGCGTCCGAGCGGTGATACCGTTCCTGCAAAAATATATTCCCGGCAATCCGAGTTTCGTGCACGAATACATGGACGGCGGCAGCGGGCGCAAGGCAGCTAATTTTGTTTTCTCGCAGGCGCGCGCCGATGGGCTGAACATCGGCAATGTCGGCGGCGGTGTGGTCGCGAACGCGATCCTCGGTGAACAAGGCGTGCAGTACGATCTTGACAAAATGCCCTTTATTGGCTCGCCCTACAGCTCGACTCATTATATGTTCGTGACGCGCAGAGACGTGGGGCTAAAAAGTCTGGACAAACTGCGTGCCTACAGTGGATTACGAATCGGCGCACAGTCGGTGGGTCACACCAATTATACCCTCGGTAGAATTTTCGCGGCGATTCTCGGGTTGAAAGACACCAAATATGTCACCGGCTATTCGATTCCCGAGCGCGATGTGGCCTTGATGCGCGGTGAGATCGACGCGATCACCAATTCCGACGACTTCTACGCGCGCAATCCCGATTGGGTCCAAAAAGAGCTGGTTGATTTTCACATCGTCATGGAGATTCCAAAAGGCGAAAAGCATCCCCTGTTTTCCAAGTTGCCGGAGGTCGACACGTTTGCAAAGAACGAGCGCACGCGCAAACTGCTCTCGATGTTTCGACTATTCCGGCTCTCCGGTTCGCCGTTCATTCTTCCCCCGACCACACCTAAAGATCGCGCGGAGATCATCAAAGAGGGACTGCGCAGAGCATTCAAAGACCCCGAGTTCGTCAAAGAATACAGAAAACTCGTCGGCGAAGATCCAACGCCGCTATTGCCGGATGAAAACGAACGCGCTATACGCGAGCTACCCCGCGATCCGGAAATAGTTGAACTGTTCAAAAAATTTGCCGGTGGCGCTCCGCTGCCGACGCTGTGAAGCGGACGCTAAAATGGAGATCGTACGCAAATGCTGATCATGGAATCCAAATGCAAGGCTGTTGCTCGTATACGCCAAGACAGTCGCATACCGCTTGTGTCGTCGCGAGGCGCGGCCGAAGGATCTCGGTTTAACGGCTTGAAACTTAGTAATGATTTTTCACTTCGTTCAGAATGACAGAGCTTGCTTGAGGTGCTGTGACAAAATTTCACCGACAGGACTGTACTGCGAGTTAACCCTAAACGAGGCAAAAACTTAGCATGGAGATGTCTCTCTTTAGCGCCGCTGCCCAGGGTTTTTTGAATCTGCTCGAGTTCCCGATTCTGCTGGCGATGCTGCTGGGCGTCAGCATCGGCACGTTTACCGCCGTAGCGCCGCAGGGTTTGGGCATGCCGCTGGTTTATGCCATCGCGCTTCCCATTGTCATCAAATGGAAGCCGATCACGGGCATCGCCCTACTCATCGGCGCGAGCTCCGTCAGCGCGATCTGCGCAGCTTATCTGCCGATCTTGTTCGGGATTCCCGGCGGATCGGGCTCGCAGGCGACGGTCCTCGACGGCTATCCAATGGGCAAGAAGGGTGAAGGGCGGCGCGCGCTCGGCGCGTCTTTCATGGCCGGGGGTATGGGATGTCTGATCGGCACCTTCACGCTCGCGGCCGCGATTCCAGCGGCCCGACCGTTGATTTACCTGATGGGTTCGCCGGAGCTTTTCGTCGTCATGCTCTGGGGCTTGAGCATGGTTGCAGTGCTCGCGGGCCGGCGACCGGTGAAAGGACTGATCGCCGCGGCCTTCGGCCTTCTGCTCGCCACCGTCGGCCAGCAGGCGCAAAGCGGCGTCATGCGCTTCGTTTTCGACATCCCATATTTGCTCGACGGAATTTCCATCAGCATTATTGCGCTGGCGATGTTCGGCATTCCGTCGGCGCTCGATCTGGCGCTCACCAAGCTTGGGGTCGAGCAGCAACCGGTGCCGCTGAAAGGCAGTCTCTTTGACGGCGCCAAAGATGCTTTGCGCGAATGGTGGCTGGTCGTGCGCTGCAGCTTTGTCGGCGTTTGGGTGGGCATCGTGCCGGGCCTCGGCTCGCAGGTCGTGGACTGGCTCGCTTACGGACACGCGGCACAGACCTGCAAAGGCGGACGCCAAACATTCGGTCAGGGCGATGTTCGTGGTGTCATCGCGCCGGAGAGCGCCAACGACGCCAAGGACGGTGGCGATCTCGTGACCACGCTGCTCCTGGGTTTTCCGCAGGGCGTGGTGACCGCGCTTTTTATCGTCGCGTTGCTCGCGTGGGGTTACCTGCCGGGTCCGGAAATGGTGAAGAAAAATCCCGAGGTGATTTACAGCATCGTCTGGCTGCAAGGGATCTCGGGAATCGTCGGCACGCTGATCGGGTTCGGATTGGCCGCGCAGCTCGCCAAGCTCGCGGAAGTCCGCTACAGCTTCATGGTTCCCATCATGTTCATTTTCATTCTGATGGGCGCCTTCAGCGTCAATCGGGATCCGGCCGACCTGATCGTGGTGGTCGCCTTCGGCCTGCTCGGCTATTTCATGCGGCGCTACGGCTATCCGCGCCCGGCCATGATCCTCGGACTCGTCCTCGGAGATCTCATGGAAAAATATCTTTATCGCTCGATGGCGAGCTACGGCTTTACGTGGCTTTCACGTCCGGCGGTTATCGGACTGCTGATCATCTCGACGGCGTCGTTCCTGCTGACGCTCCGAGGCAGAATGAAGGCGAACGCGAAAGCGCAAGAGGAAGCGTCTCCCGCTTCGTTCACGGGTGCAATGGCGAGGTCGGAAGATGAAAGCTGATTTCACATGGTTCTTTCTGGTTGTTTTTCTTTCTGCAGCTATCGCCGGATGGGATTGGCCAAGTATCGCCAAGATCATGCCGGTCTACGTCGCCGCCATCCCCGGGCTGCTGCTCGTGTGCCTGCAGCTTTACCGAGACGCGACCGGCTGGGAGCAAAAGCGTCGCGCTTCGGGCGGCATCGATATGGATGAAGTCACCGATGTCACTCTCGATCGTCAAACCGAAATCCGGCGCACGGTGACTTACTTCGCTTGGTTCATTGGCGGCGCACTCGGGATCTGGCTCCTTGGCTTGGTGATTGCGCTGCCGGTGTTGGTTTTCCTGTATGGTCTCATCGAAGGCAAAGAAAAATGGCTCACTGCGCTCATCATGGGTGCCTGCACCTATGCGCTCGTATGGGGTCTTTTCGAATATATGCTCGAGACCCGATGGCCACCGGGGATGCTTTTCAGCTAACGTTTTGACCGAACAAATTCGTGCTGAAAAACCTAGACTGCTGCCGACGCGGTGATCGATTTGAACTCAGTCAGGCAGTTCAGATCCTGGGAATCGTTCAAGCCATCCGAACGGAGCCGCGCTGTCATTGATCGCTGAGCAGGTGCGGATCACGACAATAAAACGCTGAGGCGCGCTCCTATACAACCGTCGAAAGGTGTTGCACATACTTCGGAAGCAAACTTGGCGGCTAACAAGCGTGTGGGAACCAGACTCGATAT
The DNA here is from genome assembly GCA_044869705.1 of Binatia bacterium. GTDB lineage: Bacteria > Desulfobacterota > Binatia > UBA9968 > UBA9968 > DP-20. Next base: position 12,878 of record JBIOXP010000263.1, read on the forward strand.
CTCGGCCCTTCTATCCGTCTGGTACTGCCAACGAGAACGCGCGATGATCACAGTGCCATCCATTCCCGGCTCTTTCACCGAGCCGGTCGGTAAATTCTCTCGCCGACAGCTAGAGCTCATCGGCAGATCAACCGTTATTCCGATTTTCACATTTCTCTTGTTGCTTTTTTCTGTTCCAATTTCTTGGGGCGCGTCCGCCCCGATAAAAATTACTATTCATGTCCCCGGCAAGACCTTGGCGGTGATGGCTTTCTATTTCGGCAAGGACAAAGGATTTTTTCTGCAGGAAGGTATCGACGCTCAGCTCGTCGCGATGGCACCGCCGACGGCGATCGTAGCTCTGGTTGCCGGAGAGTTGGACTTTTCGACGACACTGGGCGCCGCAACTTCCGCAATGATGCGGGGATCTGCGCTCAAACGTGTTTTTTATGTCCAGCACGAGCCGACATTCGCTCTCACCGCGCAACCGGAAATCAAGGCAATCCGTGAGTTGACGGACAAGGTGATTGGCGTAAATGCGCCGACCGACGCTATGGGGATGTCGGCGAAATTGATTCTGAAGGACAACGGGATCGATCCATCGCGGGTAACCTTCCTGACCACTCAGGTCACGGAAAATGCTTATAAGGCACTGCTCAGCAAGCGAGTCGCCGCAACTTTGCTGCCGCCGCCGTACGCTGAAGAGGCGGAAACAAAAGGTTTTAGCCGCTTGGCGGAAGCCAAGGACCACGCTCCGCTCAGCACGATCGGTCTTGTGACTTCCGTCCAGACGCTGGAAAGGAAAACCGCCAGTGTCCAGGCGATGATTCGATCATTGCTCAAAACGATGGCGTATCTGCGAAATCCCGAGACGCGCAGGGAAATGGTTCAATACATCACGGCTTCTTTCAAGATCGATGCCTCCGTCGCTGAAAAGGCGTTTGCTTCGATGTTGACGACCTATAGCGCCAATGGCACTAAGCCAAGGACAGCGATTGAAAGAGAAATTGAGATCTATCGGGAAACTCTCCAAGTCGCCAAAACATTCACGCCGAATGACCTCGAGGACATGAGCATTCTAAGGAAACTTCAGCAGTAGCACGACAGACTGAGAGGACTTGATTCCAGTATCATCGCGCATTTCTCGTGAAGAAATTGCGCATAGTTCTCTGACATCATTCCAACTCCGACTTTTGGTCCTGGCTTTACCAGATCGCGTCTCTGCTCCTTCTCGGAGCCGCCCCCTACCCACCCGTTCCGATAAATGATAATGAACGGCCAATGCGTTTGGAGCTCGGTCTCATCAATATAAAAAATGTGCGCTTCGGAGCATGTACAGAAATCGTTGGCGACGAGTTGTTGATCGATCGAGCTGCGCTCATCGCGCAGCTCGATCGAGAACCGCTCTTCGAGCGTGTCGAGATCGAGCTCGCGCATCCCGGTGAGTCCTGTCGAATTCTCCGCGTGCTCGATGTCGTCGAGCCGAGGTATCGACTAACCGGACCGAATTTTCCCGGCGCGCTCGACCCTAATGGTCTGGTCGGCGACGGCGAGACGCGTGCGCTTAAAAATCTCGCGGTCGTCGAAACCGATCAATTCGCTACGTACTCGCGTAGCATTATCGACATGAACGGCCCGGCCGCCGAATACTCGCCGCTCTGCAACACCCATAATATTGTCTTGGTGGCATACCCCAAGCCCGGAGCCGATAAAGATGATTATCGTTTGGCGGTGAAAAGAGCAGGATTGAAAGCGGCGACTTACGTTGCCGCAGCAGCCCGAAACGTCGCTCCGTCTGAAAAGCTTATCTTCGAGCTTCTGCCGGTCGGGGCCAATCAAGGCCCGAAGGAGTTGCCGCGCATCGCATACATTTTTCCCATGCACTCGCATCAACATCCGACGCAGCAGAACGAGACGGTTTTCTACGGCAGCAACATTCAGGGATTCATGCCGACCGTCGTTCATCCGAACGAGATCCTCGACGGCGCGCTGATGTTTTCTTACTCGGCATTTACCTGGTTTGCGCAGAATCACCCGGTGATCCAAGAGCTCTACCGGCGTCACGGCCGCGATCTCTGGTTTGCCGGGGTCGTATTAACCGTCGCTCCCGTGACCATCGCAGAAAAGGAACGCAATACCGCTCTCGCTGCTCGTCTGGCAAAGGAAGTGTTGAATGCCGATGGCGTGATCGCGACCAAGATCGGCGGCGGCGCGGTGGATACCGACTTGATGATGATCTATACGCGCGCGGAAGAGATGGGTATGAAAGCCGCGTTGATCATCATGGAGCGCTATCCCGATACCGGCATTACTTTTGTGCCGGCCAATGTGAATGCGCTCGTCACACCGGGCCTCACCCGCGATCCGATCACGCTGCCGGCGGTCGAGCGGGTGATTGGCGGCGACACGATTGCGCTGGACAATGCCGATCCGGACAACAGCAATCCGGGCGTGACAATGATTCCCGCCGCAAGTGAATTGAATCTCTGGATGGGCGATATCGCCGGCGCAATTAGCCAGGTCGGCGCCTCACGGCTCACGACGTACATGAGCTAATAGATATTGAGAGGATCTACCGCGGAGGCGCGGAGGACACAGAGAAAAGGCTTCCACACCACAAAGCTTGCGACTCGGCGGACTCTGTGCCTCTGCGGTAGAAATTAATCTCCCCGGAAAATAAGGACATGACTAACAAGATCCGCGTCGTTCACTACCTCAATCAATTTTTCGCTCAGATCGGTGGCGAAGACAAAGCCGATGTGGGACCGGAGATCAGAGCCGGTCTCATTGGTTCTGGCCGCGCGCTTCAGCAAGCCCTCGGCGAAAGCGGCGAAGTGGTCGCGACGGCCGTTTGCGGCGACAACTATTTCGCGGAACATCAAGAAGAGGCGATCGACAAACTGATCGGGCGAATCGCCGAATACAAACCGGGTCTCCTCGTCGCCGGCCCGGCCTTCGAGAGCGGCCGTTACGGCAGCGCGTGCGGCGCGATCTGCACCGCGGCCCAGCAACGGCTCAAGATCGCCGTCGTGGCCGGCATGGATGAAGACAATGTCGGCGCGAGCCTGTATCGAAAACGAATCTATATCGTCAACTCGGGCGTGACCATCGCGCGCATGACGCCGACCTTGCAGCGCATGGCGGCGCTCGGCGTCAAACTGGCTCGCGGCGAATCGATGGGCAAACCGCAAGACGAGGGCTACCTGCCGAGGGGCATAAAGCGCAACGAGTTTGCCGCGAAGCCGCCGGCTGAGCGAGCCGTCGACATGCTGCTCGCGAAGCTTAGAGGCGAAGCATTTAATTCGGAGATCGCGCCGCCTAAGTTTGCCGGCAGCAAACCGGCCGCGCCGCTGCGCGATCTCAAATCCGCGGTCATCGCGCTCGTCACCGACGGCGGCCTCGTACCCGAGGGCAATCCGGAAAAAATCGAACCTGGAAGGCGCACCCGCTTTACCACGATTCCGATTTCCGGCGTAACTTCTCTCGACCCCGACAAGTATGACGCCGTCCATTCCGGTTACGATACGGCGATCGCGAACCGAGACCCGAACCGCTTGGTGCCGCTCGACGCCATGCGCCAGCTCGAGCGCGACGGGACCATCGGGAAGCTTCACGAATTTGTCCATTCGACTGGCGGGGCACATGCGGCGGTCGAAAACGCGACCCGAATCGGCAAAGAAATCGCTAGTCGGCTGAAAATCGCCGGTGTCACCGGCGTGATTTTGACGTCCACCTGAGGATCGAGCACTCGCTGCGGCGCAGCGATCAGCAAGGAAATCGAAAAGCTCGATATTCCGGTCACGCAAATCTGCACGATGATTCCGGTCGCAAAAGAAGTCGGCTCGCTTCGCGCCATCGCATCCGGCGGCATTGTCAGCCCGACTGGAAATCCGGAGTTGCCGCCGGAAAAAGAGAAAGAATTCAGGCGCGAGCTGATACTGAAGGCGCTGAAAACTTTGCAAGAGGAAGTCTAGCTACAATTGAAAGGCAGCGCGTGGCGGAAACAATCTGAAAGTTATCCGTTATCCGCCAACCAGAAAGGAAGACCGAGATGAAGCAGAGCACGCACCGCATCCTGACCACGCACTGCGGCAGTCTAGCGCGACCTACCGAGCTGCTCGACGTCATGAAAGCAAAGGTCAATGGCGAACCGTACGACGCGGATAAATATGCGGCGATCTTGCGTCGCAGTGTGGCCGAGATCGTCGGTAAGCAAGCCGAATGCGGCATCGATATCGTCGCGGATGGCGAGCAGAGCAAGCCGGGATTTTACACCTACGTGCGCGAGCGGCTCACCGGCTTCGAAACGAAAGCGGCGCCAAAGGCCGCGTGGACGCAATGGTCCGGCGAAGTCGCGATGTTTCCGGAATACTATGAACAGTATTTCAGCCGGCGCATGATGGGCGGCAGCATCACCGCGCGCGTGCCGCTGGTTTGCACCGGCCCGATCGCCTATCGGGGACAGCAAGCGATCCGCAAAGATATCGAAAACCTCAAAGCCGCGCTCGTCGGGTTGAACGTGGAGGAGGCTTTCATGCCCGCGGTCGCGCCGACAGGGGTCGGCAGAAACGAGTACTACCGCTCGGAGCAAGAATACTTAAGCGCCGTCGGCGATGCGCTGCGCGAGGAATACAGAGCGATCGTCGATGCCGGATTGATTCTTCAGGTCGACGACCCTTGGCTCACCGAAGTGCACAGCCAGGATCCAAACTTAAGTCCGGCTGAGCGGAGAAAGATCGCCGAGCTATCAGTCGAAGCTCTGAATCATGCGATTCGCGGCATACCGGCGGAGAAAATCCGCTTTCATACCTGCTATGGCATCAACGAAGGGCCGCGCGTTCATGACGCGCCGCTAAAAGAGATCGTCGATCTGATCTTGAAAGTGAACGCCGGCGCTTATGCCTTCGAGGCGGCCAATGCCCGCCATGAGCACGAGTACCGGGTCTGGCAAGACGTCAAGCTGCCCGAGGAAAAAATATTGATTCCCGGCGTGATCACTCACTGCAGCAACATCGTCGAGCATCCGGAGCTGATCGCCGAGAGAATCATCCGTTTTGCTAAACTCGTCGGACGAGAGCGCGTGATCGCCGGCGGCGACTGCGGCTTTTCGTCGCAAGCGACTTACAACCCCGAGGTGCATCCGAAAATCGTCTGGGCGAAATTTCACGCGATGGCGGAAGGAGCGAGGCTGGCGAGCCGAGAACTGTGGCGGTAAGCGCAGCCGCTGTTAGGAATGGCTCTCTAACACCGGAAAGAAACGCGGAAATCACCGCAGGTCACGGAGTTCACGGCGATTTAATTATCATACCCGCCGCGCCCTTTGTGTCTCCGCGCTGAATGTCCGAATTCCCTTAACTGACAGACCGTCGAGGTAAACCCATGTACGACCTGATTCTCAAAGGCGGGCGCATTTACGATGGTTCGGGCATGCCGTCGTTCCTTGGCGATATCGCGATCAGTGACGGCCGCATTCAGGCCATTGGACGAATCCATGCTTCCGCCGATCGCGTAATCGACGTCGGCGGTCTTGCCGTGGCTCCGGGCATCATCGACTTTCATACGCATTTCGACGCACAGCTCTGGTGGGACCCTCTGGCGTCATCGTCGAACCACCACGGCGTCACCACGGTCATTATGGGCAATTGCGGTCTAACGCTTGCGCCGTGCAAGCCCGAAAATCGCGAAGCCTTGATCGGTACCTTCGTGCGCGTTGAAGATATGCCGCGCGAGAGTTTGCAGGCGGGTATTCCGTGGGCGTGGACGACACACGGCGAATTTCTCGACGCGCTCGAGCGCCAACCGCTGGGCTTGAATGTGGCGAGCTTGATCGGTCATTGCGCCGTACGCCAATACGCGATGGGCGAAGCCAGTGTCGAGCGCGAAGCCAATGACACCGAGATTGCCGAAATGGAAGAGTTGGTGCGCGACGGCATGGCTGCGGGCGCCGTCGGCTTCTCGACCAACGCCAACCAGCGTCATTACCGGGAAGACGGCAAGCCGGTACCGAGTCGCTTTGCCGCTCTGGACGAGGTCGCGCGCCTCTGCCGGGCGGTCGGTGACAGCAGGCGCGGCTTGGTTCAATTCACCCACGGCGCGTTTGCTTCGCCCGAACACGTCGCGCACATCGGCAAGTGGTACGATACGATTCTCCAGGAAACGCGCCGACCGTTAATCGGCGAAAGTATCCGCCATTTCTGGAGGGAGCCCGACTTGTGGCGTCAACAGTTGAACGATGTCGAAGAGCGGTGTCTTCAAGGCTATGCGGCGTACGCGATGACGAGCACGCGACGCTCGATGCGGCGTTGGACCTTGAAAGACACCACGCGCCTCGACGAAATGCCTGCGTGGAAAAATTTACTGAGCTTGCCGATCGATTTGCGTAAAGAGAAATTGCGCGATCCGCAGACTCGGACCGAGCTCGCCAGCGCCATGGAAACCGGCAAGCCAATCGATTTCTCCCGCCGTTGGGACTTGATCTGGGTTAAAAAAGCCGCGCGCCCGGAAAACAAACTGACCGAGAGCAAAAGCGTTGATGAGATTGCGCGGCAGAAAGGAAAAACAGCGATCGATGCTTTTTTGGATTTGGCTCTTGCTGAGAATCTCGAAACCACATTCGAGGATTGCGCGAGCCAGGGCGATGTTGGGGCAGTAAAAGAAATCTTCAGCAATCCCAACGTCTTGCTGGGCCAGTCGGACGCCGGAGCCCACGTCGCCAATGCCAGCCCTGGATTCGGCTTTTCAACGACAATGCTCGCCTATTGGGTGCGCGAGCGACAGATCATGAGTCTCGAAGAAGCCATAAAGAAAATGACCTTCCTACCCGCGTCGCTTTTCGGCATGAATGACCGCGGTCTCGTGCGCCGCGGCATGGCGGCAGATCTTTTCGTCTTCGACCCGGAAAAAATCGATCTGGCCGCACCGGAGAAAGTTTCCGATCTCCCCGAAGGCGCCACGCGTTACATTCAGAGGGCCGAAGGGATCCGCTACACGATTGTCAACGGCTCCGTGCTGATGAGAAACGGCGTCCATACGGGTGTCTACCCCGGAAAAGTCCTGCGGAGTTGTTGATTAGCCTTCCAGATCGTTCCGCTGCTATCGGGTGGTCGGGTAAGTCGTAGGGGCGCAGCATGCTGCGCCCGGACTAGCCATCCAGCCAGAACATCGGGATAGCCGTTCGTTTAAATTGGATCGCCGCGAAGTGCGGACTCGGTAGGATTTAGCGAAGCCCGAATATTTCCTTCCACATCTTCTCGTACTTAGGATAATCCTTCACGTCGTTCTCGCCGACCGGGTAAACCTTCGCCGGCCGTGTTTTTTCGACCGGTTCGACTTTCGGGTGCGCCGGCAGCCGCCCGCCTTGAGCATAGATTTTCTGCCCTTCTTCGCTGGCGGTCCAGCGTGCGAACAAAAGCGCGGTGGTGGGGTGCGGCGCATTTTTGAGAATCGCCGTTGCGTCAATATCGCCGGTCCCTTCGCTCAGCATGTAATCAACCGGCGCGCCCTTTCGTTTACGGATCGGATAATGATGCGCATAACAAGTGAGGCACGCAGCCGCCTGGCCGGCGACCAGTAACTCGGCCAGCTGGGAATGCCCTTTGTGAAATTCAGGGTTGTTTGCTGCGATGCGCTTGAGCAGTGCGACGGCTTTTTCATCGCTTTTGTACTTGTAGCGTGCCAGGCCGATCAGCAGCTGAAAATCGCGCGGCTCGGCGATGATGCGATTGCTCCAGCGCGGTTCGGCAAAATCCTCGAATTGTTTCGGTTCTTCTTCTTTTTTGACCTTTGTCGTGTTCCACGCCGGCACGATATAAATCAAATCGCTCGCCACCCAGCTGGTTCCTTTGAGCTCCCTGGGGAAAGCGTCTGCTTCCGGATAGAGTCCGTCGAGAAACAAACCTTGATCCTTCACGTGTACCAAGCCGTCCAGCAGCGTTTGGAAAATATCGGCGAGCACTCTGCCGCCACGAGCCTCGGCGATCACCCGGGCCGCAAGCTGATCTGCGGTGGCGTCTACATGATTGATTTTGATGCCAGGGAAACGCTTTTCGAAGGCAGGAAGAATTGTCTCGGCATTGATCTGCGCGAGGGTTCCGTAGAAATTGAGCGTGCCGCCTTCCGTCAACGCTTTTTTATAGACTTCATCGATCGTTTGCGCTCGTCCTTCGCTCACTATCGTCAGCATCATTATGACGACCCCAAGGAGTTTAATTGCTCTCATCGTTCCTCCTGTCGGATACCCGAACGCGCGAAACCGCTAAATTGGCCGTTGTCATCGCAAAGCCTTGCTGCTAGAGTCTGCCCTCGCTTGGCACGGGTTTACCGCGAGATCAGTCCGAAATCAATTCGAAGGAGATGAAACGCGATGGGTTTATTAGACGGTTTGCTTGGCGATTTAATGGGCTCGTATCTAGGAGGAAGCCGAGAGCGAAATCCATTCGGTAGCGGCAGCCAAACGCAAGGCGGGAACCTGCTCCTGCAAATTGCGTTGATGATGCTGCAGCAAAATGGCGGCCTCGAGGGAGTGCTCGGCAAATTTCGTCAAGGCGGGCTTGCACAACACGCTGACTCTTGGGTCGGCACCGGACAGAATATGGATATTTCCGGGGATCAGCTTCAGCAGGTTTTCGGTCCGTCCACCATCAGCGATGTCGCATCCAAGCTGGGAATGCCAACGGGACAGGCCGGTTCGGTGATGGCACAGATACTGCCGGAGTTGATCAATCAACTGACTCCGCAAGGGCAAGTACCGGAAAACAGCAACCAGGATATCTCAGACGAGTTATCGAAGCTCGCGAATAGCGCGCGCGGCCTGGCTGGTTAGCTTAACAGCGCACAAGATCCAAGGCTGACTATCCGCAAGGAGTCTATATGCTTGGCCTTCTCCTGACGATTATCGTCGGTTTTATTGTCGGCGTGATTGCGAAGCTGATCATGCCGGGTAAAGAAAACATGGGTTTTATAATGACTACGTTGCTCGGCATTGCCGGATCGCTCGCCGCGACTTACGCCGGTCAAGCAGTCGGGTGGTACGAAGCTGGACAGGGCGCGGGCTGGATCGGTTCGATTGTCGGCGCTTTTGTCTTGCTCTGGATCTATCAGAAGTTCCAGACTCGCAGCGCGACCGCGTAGATATGATCCTCCGTTTCTGTTTGATTCACGACGGTCCATACTTGGGGCCCAATGCACAACTGCAACTCAACCCCCGTTTAGCCACCGATCAGCTATTCTGCTGAATGACTTTATCTTTCTAGATAGCGCTTAGCCATTTCGTTAAAGAACCCCTCTTTTTCAAGCTCCTGCAAAAAACTCATATCGACGAACTGCTCCGGCTTTGCCGTCTTCGCCTGCGGCATCTGCGGCGCAAGTCGATCCAGCAGAAACTGCAAGCCTTTCAGCGTCGGATAAGGTTTTTTCGGCGTCGTGCTGACGTAAGCCTGGTACGAGCTCTCCAACACATCGGCGTCGTTGGTGCGCATATACTTCGCGAAGACTTTTTGCGCCGCTGGCTTATTGTTGAAGATCAAGTGAATCCCTTCGATGTAGCCCTTCAGCGCTGACTTGACCACCTCGCGGTTGCTCTTGATGTATGCACGAGTCGTCGCCATGCCGTTTCCTTGAACCTCGACTTTCAAGTCGGGTACTTTAACGAGTTCCACCAAACCCATTCGCTTCGCGATCGGCACCGTAGACGAATTGAAAATCGCCGCATCAATCTTACCGGCCGACATCGCTGCCACCCGCTCGGCATCCGGGCCGCCGGGTACGAGGATGAGGTCCTTGTCCGGGTCGAGATGAAGATGTTGCGCCAGAATGATGGCAGCGAAGTGGGTCGCCGCACCGAAGCCGCTAATGCCGATTCGCTTGCCTCTCAATTGCTCGAGTCGCGTGATTCCAGGCTGAGCAAAAACCGTCGAATCGTAATAATTCTCCACGCCCGCGATCAGCACGAGATCAAATCCGGCAAGTCCCGCCTGAACCACTTGGCCGATGCTCATCAAAGGCGGATCGCCAGCGGCGAGCGCCTGAATCGCTAACTGCCCGCCACGCAAAAAAATCGGCTCTACGTCAAGACCGTATTTTTTGAACAGCCCTTCATCCTTTGCCACCCAGATGTGACCCTGACGAAATCCAAGGGAAGGATAACCGAACCGGACTTTCTTCAGTTCCTGCGCGGCGGGAGTATCGGCAAGAACAATTTGCAAGCCGAGAAAGAAAATCAAGGCGAAGTAGCTGGGTGAATATCTCGACATGGG
>JBIOXP010000264.1:0-9714 GCA_044869705.1 Binatia bacterium
TGAGGCGATCGAGTTAGCAAAGCGCTGCGAGCACGACGGCATATCGCGCATTATTTATACCGATATCGGCCGCGATGGCACACAACAGGGGGTCAATATCGCTGAAACCCTAAGAATGGCGCGCGCCGTGCGCATTCCGATCATCGCCTCCGGCGGAGTTGCGACACTGGATGACGTGCGTAAGCTTCTGCCCCTCGAGAACGAAGGCGTCGAGGCGGTCATCGTCGGCAAGGCCCTGTATGCGGGTGCTTTTAGCCTCGCTGAGGTCAGAGATCTAGCCGCGAACGGTGAGTGACGATTGTTTTTTCACGGCTGGCGATTCTTTCAGGAGTGTTACTTGATGCGCCACAGAAAAAGCCTGTGCTGATGTTTGTATCCGCCGGGTCTCAATTCATAACCGGGAAGTTTCACGGTTTTCTCCGGCTGCCATCCTTCGATGCCGAAATCATGCGCGACGACTCGGGCGCCGGGCTTGAGCATCTTCTGAAAATTGGATTTCATCCGGTCGTTGAACCAAGGCAGCATGTAAAGCGTGACGATGCTGGCGGCAGAGATGTCCGCCTTGAGTGCGTCCTCATCGCGAAACTGAACCAGCTGGCTTACACCGGCAGTTTTCGCTTGCCGGCGCGCCTTGTCGAGGAGTAAGCGGTCCATCTCGATGCCTACCGCGCGAATGCGGTATTTTTGCGCTGCCCTGATCACAATTCGGCCATCGCCACTGCCGAGATCATAAAGGACATCTCCTCGCTTCACGTCAGCCAACGCGAGCATCTTGTCCACTACTTCCAAGGGGGTTGGAACGAAGGGGATCTCCTCGGGGTAATCGGCTGCCCACAGTTGCAGAGGAATCAGCAGGACGCAGCAAAACATGATGATTCGTGGCTGCTGTTTCATCCAGCGATAGATAACATGCAAAGATCGACGCAACAATTTCCTGCGTCGGGCGGCGGGGATGCCAAACCTTCAGCCAGGTTTGTGCTTTGCGCAAAAGCTAAGTATAAAAAATAGATGGACAACCAGAGCTCGGAAAAAATCCTCAAGCGTCCACCCCTGTCATTGCCCTTCTACTACGGGTGGTTCATTATTTCCCTTTGCTTTCTGACCACTTTGACCAGTGCCGGAGTGCGTTCGTCGCCCTCGGTGCTGATCCATCCGCTGGAAGCCGAGTTCGGTTGGAGCCGCACTCTGATCGCTTCGGCGGTGAGCATGAATCTGTTGCTCTTCGGCATTGCCGCGCCTCTAAGCGGTTTTTTGATCGATCGTTTCGGGCCGCGCAAAGTCATGATGGGAAGTTTGGGCCTGCTCATCGCGGGTGTCAGCGGCACCATCGTGATGACTCAGTTCTGGCAGTTTTTTCTGGTCTGGGGCGTCATCGTGGGCCTTGGCGCTGGAGGCGTGGGTTCGGTATTGACCGCAACCGTCGGCAACCGCTGGTTTATTGCCCGGCGCGGTTTGGCTCTGGGCATTCTCGGCAGCGCCAGTTCGACCGGACAAATAATTTTTCTGCCGCTATTTATGGCGATGATCACCTACGCCGGCTGGCGCTTGGGTTCCATGGCGCTGATCATTGTCGCGATCGTGTTATTGCCGTTGATCTTCTTGTTCATGCGCGACGATCCGTCGGAGGTCGGTTTGGAACCCTACGGCGCGGGCGACCGGAACGCCGCCAGCACGAGTGCGACCTCGCTTCGCGGTGTCTCCGCCAAAAGCGCTACGATCACGGCGCGCGAGGTCGTGAGTCATCCAACTTTCTGGTTACTGGCCGGCAGTTTTTTTGTCTGCGGCGGAACCGCGAATGGACTCATTGGGACTCATCTTATCCCGCACGAGATCGAAATAGGTATTCCCCAAATTGCCGCGGCGTCCTTGCTGGGTATCATGGGCGGCTTGAACATGGTCGGAACGATCTTTTCCGGCTGGATGGTCGACCGAGTCAGACCGAATCGGTGGCTCGCTCTGGTCTACGCGATGAGGGGAGTATCGCTGTTGATCCTGCCGTTCGTGAGAGATTTTAGCGGCCTGGTCGTTTTTGCCATCATTTATGGCCTTGACTGGTTTGCCACAGTGCCGCCGTCGATGGCGATCACGGCCGACACTTTCGGCAGGCAAAATGTCGGCAGAGTTTACGGGTGGATTTTCATGTCGCACCAGATCGGCGCCGCGATCATGGCCTCGACCGCCGGCGCGATCCGCACTTGGATGGGTGATTATCAGTTCGCATTTTTGTCCGGCGGTGTGATCGCGATGATTGCCGCCGGACTGGCGTTGCAGATCAAGCTAAAACCGAAAGAAGCCGTTAGCCCACCAGCAGGAGCGCTGCCGGCAGGAGCCTAGCGGGCGCGGCGCCGCAGTTCGCGCCTCTCGCGTCGACTGTAGGGCGACCGGCCGGTCGGCCCTACGCTTCTAATCCGATTCGGTGAAATTGGACACCCGCCACTGGGTGCCTTCTTTGCGCGCGGTGATCAGCCACTGGCGCGTGAACGACGTGTTGTCGTCTGACTGAATTGTGCCTTGGTAGAGAAAAGTGGCCCGTTGATCGCCTTCCTTCTTTTCGAGAAGCGTGTAATGAACCCGCGGCTTGCGCGTTGAAGCGTCGATGAGCTGGCCCGAGGTCAGGCGAATTTCTTCGTTCAACTTGCTCAAGGCCACGCTTACGGCAAGCGTCTTCGCCTTGGGCAAGTCAATAACGACATAGTGCTGATCGACGAACTCGTCGGCGACTCCTTGAGCGGAGTTGAGGTCGCGGCTACATGCGCCGGCACTCAGGACAAGAGCAAGAAACGCGGCTCCGAGCAGCCAAAAGGATTTAACCATCGCAACGTTAATTAACATGTTCGAAAAGCCGACGCGACCCTATTTGTGTGCGCTGATTGTCGTTCGATAACCGGGCGTGATATCTTGGTGTCTGGCTGGAATGGAAAAGTTGCTCGAGCAGTACCGCGCTCACCTACTCAACGAACGTAACGCGTCGCCCCATACGCTGCGAAATTATCTCAGCGATTTACATCAATTTCATCGGTTTATCCGCGAGCGAAAGTGGGCGATGGATAGTACGGGTTGCGTGGACGTGCGAAAAATCGAGATTCAGATCGTGCGCGCATTCTTGGCATCACTTACACGCGGGCGAAAAAAAAGTTCGCTGGGCAGAAAAATTGCAGCCCTGAAAGGGTTTTTTCGTTATCTGGTTGTGACCCGGCAACTGGATGGCGATCCAATGGTTTCGATTCACTCACCGAAAAACGACAAGCCGCTACCGGCGTTCCTCTCCGTGGATGACGTGTTCCAGTTGCTCGGAGCGATCAAGATCAAAACGGGCCTTGACGTCCGCGATCGCGCCGTTCTGGAATTTTTTTATTCCACCGGTGTCCGGGTAAGCGAGCTGGTCGGAGTCAATTGGGCCGATGTCGACTTTCGGCTGGGGATTGTGCGCGTCACCGGCAAAGGTTCCAAAGAACGAATCGTGCCGATTGGCGAAATCGCGCTCGAGGCGTTGCAGGCTTACGCTCGGGAACAGCAAAAAAGGTGGAATCTGTCCGGCAAGGGCGAAACCGCGGTTTTTCTAAACAATCGCGGCACGCGGATCACCACGCGAAGCGCCGCGCGCATTGTGGAAAAGCACCTCAAAAACGCGGGCATCCAGGTCAAAATGGGACCGCACGGTTTGCGGCACAGCTTTGCCACGCATCTGCTCAATAGCGGCGCTGACCTGCGGTCGATTCAGGAACTGCTCGGACATGCGAGCCTGTCGACAACGCAACGCTACACGCACTTAAATCTGGATCAGCTAACCGCGGTGTACGACAAGGCGCACCCGAGAGCGTGAATGAGGCGTAAGGCGAAAAGGTGAGTAGGGGCGCAGCATGCTGCGCCCGTAACTTCGAACATGATGCACGGGACGACAATATTGGCGGTTCGGCGGAACGGAAAAGTAGTCGTTGTCGGAGACGGTCAGGTGAGCATGGGGCAGACCGTGATGAAGCGCGGCGCGCGCAAAGTCCGCAAGCTGCACCACGATCGTGTGATCGCCGGCTTCGCGGGGGCGACCGCCGATGCTTTTACGTTGTTTGAAAAGTTCGAAGCCAAGCTCGAACAGTTCAATGGAAACCTCAAACGCGCCGCGGTCGAGCTGGCGAAAGACTGGCGCACCGATCGAGTGTTGCGGCGCCTCGAAGCGCTGATGGTCATCGCGGATAACGAAGACCTGCTGGTGATTTCTGGCGCGGGCGATGTCATCGAGCCGGACGATGATGTGATTGCCATCGGCTCGGGGGGTAATTACGCGTTGGCCGCGGCTCGAGTTCTGCTCAAGCATACTCAATTGGATGCCCGGGTCATCGCCGAAGAAGCGATGAAAGCGGCCGCCAACATCTGCGTTTATACCAACGAACAGCTGACCTTCGAAGAGTTGCCATAGCTGAGACAACACTCGTGCGAGTTGCGGTTCTCTTTGGCGGCTTCGAAGCACGTTCCAGAACTGGAGTGCTGGAGTGGCGGAGTGATGGGTAAAACCCAGGACTCCAGCACGCCAACGCCCATGCTCTCAACTCATTGCTTTTGGCGGGAAAATTGCTAGGAGTAAGTATCCCATGGCTGATGGAATGAAAACGAACTTACCCGAAAGCGGTGCGCCGGCGCCGGTGATGACCCCGCGCGAGATAGTTTCAGAGCTCGATCGTTATATCGTCGGTCAGAACGAAGCGAAACGGGCTGTGGCGATCGCGCTGCGCAACCGGTGGCGCCGTCAACTCGTGCCCGAAGATCTACGAGAAGAGATCGCGCCAAAGAATATTATCATGATCGGTCCGACGGGAGTCGGTAAAACAGAAATCTCGCGTCGGCTAGCTAAGCTGTCTCAGGCCCCTTTCATCAAAGTCGAAGCGTCCAAGTTTACCGAGGTCGGTTACGTCGGCCGAGATGTTGAGTCGATCATTCGCGATTTGACCGACCTCGCGGTCAACATGGTGAAAGAGGAAGAAAAGCAAAAAGTCGAAATCAAAGCGCGCGAGGTCGCCGAAGAGCGCGTGCTCGATCTGCTCTTGCCGGCGAGCGCGAGCGAGGCGGATGGCGACGCCGTTGATGCGGCGCGGTTACAGTCGACGCGGGAAAAGCTCAAGAAGATGCTTCGCGAAGGCAAGATGGACGATCGTTTCGTCGACATCGAAATGACCCAATCGGCTATGCCGATGATCGAAGTTTTGACGCCGCAGGGCATGGAAGGCATGGAATTCAACCTCAAAGAAATGTTTTCCAACCTGATGCCGAAAAAGACCAAAAAAAAGACCGTGAAAATACCCGAGGCGCTGGAGATCCTCACGCAGGAGGAAGCCGGCAAGCTGGTCGATATGGACAAAGTCACGGCCGAAGCGATTCGCCGAGTGGAGCAATCCGGGATTGTCTTCCTGGACGAGATCGACAAAATCGCCGGACGGGAATCCGTGCAGGGCCCCGATGTGTCACGCCAAGGCGTGCAGCGGGATCTCTTGCCGATCGTCGAGGGTTCGACGGTCAATACCAAGTATGGCATGGTAAAAACCGATCACATTTTGTTCATTGCCTCGGGCGCCTTTCACACGGCGAAGCCGTCGGACCTGATTCCTGAATTTCAGGGCCGTTTTCCGATTCGGGTCGAGCTCAGTTCGCTCAGTAAGGCGGATTTCGTGCGGATTTTGACCGAACCGAAAAATGCGCTGACCAAGCAGTATGAAGCCTTGCTCGAGACCGAAGGCGTGCATCTGCGATTTGCCGAAGACGCGATCCAGGAGATCGCGCTGATCGCCACCGACGTCAACGAGCGCACGGAAAATATCGGCGCGCGCCGGTTGCATACCATTCTCGAGCGCTTGCTGGACGAGATCTCTTTTACTGCGCCGGAAACCCATGGCCGGGAAGTCGCCATCGATGCGCGCTACGTCCGCGAGCGGCTTGCGCCAATCTTGAAGGACGAAGATCTGTCGCGCTATATCCTCTAGAAACACGGTTGGAATACTGGAGTGATGGAGTCGTGGATTGATGCCCTACGGCGCGTCCTCTAGGCAGCCAAACCAGCTTCTGTGGGACGGATCAATTTCTAGATCTATTCATGTGCGGTTTGTGCTAAGGTCGCAGTGATGGAAAGTTTCATCGGCAAGGCCGAGGTCTTGATGGAGGCCTTGCCTTATTTTCAGCGCTTCTATGGCAAGACCTTCGTGATCAAATACGGCGGTCACGCGATGGAAAACGAGGAGCTCAAAACGAGCTTCGCGCAGGACATCGTGTTGCTGAAGTATGTCGGTATCAACCCGGTGGTGGTTCATGGAGGCGGCCCGCAAATCGATTCGGCGCTCGACAAAATGGGCATCACGAGCCGCTATGTCCGCGGCATGCGGGTCACCGACAAAGAGACGCTGGACATTGTCGAGATGGTCCTGGTGGGAAAGGTCAATAAAGAAATTGTCACGCTGATCAACCAGCACGGCGGCATGGCGGTGGGTCTTAGCGGCAAAGACGGCGGCCTTATTTTGGCTAAAAAGATGAGCGTCACGGTGCAATCGAGCAACGGCGAAGCGCCGGAAATCATCGATATCGGGATGGTCGGTGAGATCGTCGGGATCAATCCTTTGGTGATCGAATCGCTGGATCAGAACAAGTTCATTCCGGTGATTGCGCCTGTCGGTGTCGGTCGAGACGGAGAAACTTACAACATCAATGCCGATCTCGTGGCGGGGGAAATTGCCGAGGCGCTGCATGCAGAGAAGTTAATCCTGATGACTGACGTGGAAGGCGTCAAAGACAAAAAAGCCAGTTTGTTGAGCACGCTCAAAGAAAATCAAGCGCGCAAGATGATCCAGGACGGGATCGTCGGCTCGGGCATGATTCCCAAGGTCGAATGTTGCATCAATGCGCTCAAGGGCGGCGTGGAGAAGACCCACATTATCGATGGCCGTGTGAAACACGCCGTGCTGTTGGAAATATTTACGCGGGAGGGGGTGGGGACGGAGGTGGTGCGGAAGTGATGAAGAACCGGGAGGTCGCGGCTTTAACCGAAAAATACGTTGCCAGGACTTACGCCCGTGCCCCGATCGCATTGGTCAAAGGAAAAGGCACCAAGGTTTGGGATGCCGACGGCAAGGAATATCTCGATTTTCTTGCCGGCATCGCGGTGAATAGCCTTGGCCACTGTAACCCGGCGATCGTCAAAGCGATCAAGCGCCAAGCCCAACAACTGCTGCACGTTTCCAATCTCTACCACATTCAGCCGCAGGCGGAGTTGGCTCGGGAGCTGTGCCGTCATTCGTTCGCGGATCGGGCTTTTTTTTGTAACAGTGGAGCCGAAGCCAACGAAGCGGCCATCAAGCTGGCGCGGCGCTACGGATTAGAAAAACTCGGCGGCAAGTTCGAAATTCTTTCGACCCATAATTCATTTCACGGCCGTACGCTCGCGACACTGACCGCCACCGGCCAGGAAAAGATCCGCGCAGGCTATGATCCGCTGCCGGCGGGATTCCGTCAGGTGCCGTACAACGATCTGAACGCCATGGAGGCGGCGATCGACGGCCAAAAAACCGTCGCCATTCTGGTCGAGCCGATTCAAGCCGAAGGTGGTGTGATCGTCGCCAACGAGATTTATATGCTCGGTCTGCGGGAAATCTGCGACCAGCGCGGGCTCTTGCTGATTTTCGACGAGGTGCAGACCGGCATGGGACGGACCGGGAAGCTTTTCGGCTATGAACAGTTCGGGGTAAAGCCCGACATCATGACTTTGGCCAAAGCCTTGGGTGGCGGTTTGCCGCTCGGTGCGATGCTGGCGCGAGAGGAGGTCGCCGGCAGTTTCGTTGCCGGAAGTCATGCGTCGACCTTCGGCGGAAACCCGGTATCGTGCGCTGCCGGGTTGGCAGTCATGAATGCCCTCATTAAGGGCGGCGTGCTGAAGAATTGCGTGCAGATGGGGAAATATTTCGTCAGAAGCTTAGAGATCCTGAAGAAGCGGTTTCCATTTATCCGGGAAATTCGCGGCAAGGGGCTCCTCCTTGGCGTTGAATTGACGATCGAAGGGAACAAAATTGCCGAAGCCTGCATGCAAGAAGGGCTGCTGATCAATTGCACTGCATCAAAAGTCCTGCGTTTCGCGCCGCCGCTGACGATTACCAAGCGTGAAATCGACCGCGGCTTGGCAATCGTAGAAAATGTTCTGGCCCGCCAGTAAGCCGGTCTTCTCTCATTCAAATGAGCAAACGCGACCTAGTCAATTTTGCCGGCTTGAGCCGGCGCGATCTGGATGCGATTTTGGAACTCGCGCGGGAGCTGAAACGCAAGCAGAGACGCGGCGTCATTCACCACCTATTGGCGGGAAAGACTCTGGCGTTAGTGTTTGAAAAGCCGAGCCTGCGTACCCGCGCGACCTTCGAGATCGCCATGAATCAGTTGGGCGGTAATGTTTTTTTTATGGGCGGCGCGGAGGTTGGTCTTGGCACGCGCGAAACGCCGGCGGATTGCGCGCGCAGCCTGGCCCGTTGGGTCGATCTCATCGCCGTGCGCACCTTTACCCAGGCGACGCTGGAAGAAATGGCGGCATACTCCTCGGTTCCGGTGATCAATGCGCTGACGGATCTCTACCATCCTTGTCAGGTGTTGGCCGATTGCCAGACGCTGATCGAGCATAAAGGCAAGCTAGACGGGTTGAAGATTACCTTTGTCGGCGACGGCAACAATATGGTGCATTCCTGGCTCGAAGCCGCGGCACTGGTGCCGTTTTCGTTCACACTGGCGTGCCCAAAAGGCTACGAGCCGGACAGCGAAATTTTTGCTAAGGCGCGAGCCGCCGGCGCAGACGTAAACATTACGCAATCGGTAGCGGAAGCGGTCAGCGGGGCGGATGCGATTTATACGGATGTTTGGACCAGCATGGGCCAGGAAGAAGAGGCGCAGCGCCGCCGGCGCGTTTTTCGCGATTATCAGGTCAACAGTAAGGTTGTGGGGATGGCGCAGAGTGGCGCGATCGTGATGCATTGCTTGCCGGCCCATCGCGGTGAGGAAATCACGGATGAAGTCCTCGAGAGCCCGCAGTGCGTTGCCTTCGACCAGGCGGAGAATCGGCTGCATGCGCAGAAAGCCGTCATGGTGTGGCTCCTCGATACGGCGAAGAGTTCGAAGGCGCAAAGCTCAGTTTCCTCCGGCAAAACGGTATCAAGAAAAAATCCCAGAAGTTAGCAGCTCGATGAACATTAAAAAAGTCGTGCTTGCGTATTCCGGCGGACTGGACACTTCGGTGATCCTGCGCTGGCTCAAGGAGCAATACGGCTGTGAAGTGATCGCCTTTTGCGCCGATCTGGGCCAGGGCGAAGATCTCCAAGCGATCAAACGGAAGGCGCTTAAAACCGGCGCCAGCAAAGTTGTCATTGGCGATCTGCGCGAGGAATTCGTCAAGCACTATGTTTTCCCCATGCTTCGCGCCAACGCGGTTTACGAAGGTGCCTATTTGCTGGGTACGTCGATCGCGCGGCCGCTGATCGCAAAAGGGCAGATCGAAGTTGCGGTCAAGGAAAAGGCCGACGCGGTGGCCCATGGGGCGACCGGCAAAGGCAATGATCAGGTGCGCTTCGAGCTCACCTATTATGCGTTGAAGCCGGGGATTCAAGTGATTGCGCCGTGGCGCCTGTGGGATCTGAACGCGCGCTCGACCCTGATCGAATACGCGCACAAACATGATATTCCCGTGCCGGTCACGAAAGCGAAGCC
>JBIOXP010000265.1:0-6263 GCA_044869705.1 Binatia bacterium
ACAGATCGAAAATCACTTTGCCGCTATAGCCGCGCCGCTGCAGCAACGCCGCGGCGCGCCGGGCAATTCGAATCTCGCTAAGTCTTTCGCCTTTGAAACGCTTTGTCAAAAGCCGCCGCGCTTGAGCGGTTTCGTCGAGCTGATCGAAGGTTTCCCGCAGCGTATCGCGGATCACAGGCAGCGCAATACCCTTGGTTCTCAGTTCCTGGTCGATTTTTATCGGGCCGTAGCCATAATTTTCGGCGCGCGCGAGCGCCCAATTGCGCGCAAAAATGTCATCGTTGAGGTAATTCAGGGAGAGGAGCCGGCGGATAGCGGTTTCCAGCGCGGTCGTCGAAAAGCCTTTCTGCTGGAGATAACGTCGAACCTCGGCTTCGCTGCGCGAGCGAAATCCCAAGTACCGCACCGCTAGTTGCAGCGCCGCTTCCGCGCTGTCCGCGCGCTCGGATTTAGCTTTAGATTTATTTGCCGCCGATGGACCCGTCTAGCTTACCTGCTCTTTGCTTTTTCTTTTTTATCCGCGGTGGCGCCGGTAGCGGGCGGGGGCGGCGATTCCGGCCGTTTGATCCCGGTCTTGTCCATGACTTTCGCCATAATATCCTGGGCCGTTTCCGGATGTTCTTTCAAGAACTGTTTTGCGGCCTCGCGTCCTTGGCCAATACGCTCGCCGGCGTACGAATACCAAGCGCCACTTTTTTCGACGACGCCGATCTCGCTGCCAAGATCGACGATTTCTCCATCGCGCGAAATGCCCGTGCCGTAGAGGATATCAAATTCAGCTTCCTTGAACGGCGGCGCCATTTTGTTTTTCACTACCTTGACACGCGTCCGACCGCCGATGACATTATCGCCTTCTTTGAGCGCACCGATACGCCGAATGTCCATTCGGACCGACGCGTAAAATTTGAGCGCATTCCCGCCGGTCGTAGTTTCCGGATTGCCGAACATGACGCCGATTTTCATGCGAATCTGATTGATAAAAATAACTACCGTGTGCGAGCGAGAAATCGTCGCTGTCAGTTTGCGCAAAGCTTGCGACATGAGTCTTGCCTGCAAGCCCATGTGCGCGTCGCCCATCTCGCCTTCGATTTCGGCCTTCGGCACAAGCGCCGCGACCGAATCAATGACCAGTACATCAATGGCGCCGCTCCGTACCAGGGTCTCAGCGATTTCCAAAGCCTGTTCGCCGTGATCGGGTTGCGAGATCAGCAAGTCATCGGTCTTGACGCCGAGTTTCTTAGCGTAACCCAAATCGAGGGCATGTTCCGCGTCGATATAGGCGCCCATGCCTCCTTGTTTTTGCGCCTCGGCGACGATGTGCAGGGCGAGGGTGGTTTTGCCCGACGACTCCGGACCATAGATTTCGATGACTCGTCCGCGCGGAACGCCGCCGATCCCGAGGGCAATATCGAGTCCGAGCGATCCCGAGGAAATGACCGGCAAATCCTTTGGCGCGCCGGCTTCGCCGAGCCTCATGATGGCACCCTTGCCGAATTGCCGTTCAATTTGGCTGACGGCGAGGTCGAGTGCTTTTTCTCGATTTACATCCATTTACTCCTCCTTCAATGTGAGCTTCCGATTGCCCGGCAACTCGACGCCGAGTTGTATAATTCTCAACTCGCGGTAACTCGCCCCTTCCGGTTTGAGCACGCTCTGGAATAAAACTATTTGACGGAGGGCGCAAGCGCCAAATTCAAAATCGTTCCAGCTCGCAATTTCGTGGCGCAAGTTTTTCGCCGGCCGGCTACTCTCGCGCCAGCGACCGATCGTCAAATGGGGGGTGAATACTCTAGTTTCGGGTACAAACCCTAGCGGCACTAACGCCGATTCGATTTTGGCGGCCAACTCCGCCAATTGATCGCCGCTCAATCCCACCCATAATATCTTTGGACGTCTGAAGTCGGGAAATACTCCCAAACCTCTAGCATTTATGGTGCAGGGCGAAAAGAGCCGCAATGCTTGCCCGAGCGCTGCTGCGATAGATTCGACTTGCGGTTCTGCAATATTGCCGAGGAATTTGAGCGTCAGGTGAAGGTTTTCCTTTTTGAGCCAACGTATTTCAGTTATACGCGATTGCAGAATCTCTATCGCGTTGAAGATTTTCTCGATGACAGCATCATCGAGGTCGACGGCAATAAAAGCGCGGATCACGATCTATGCTGAAAGCGCGAGGCGTAGCCAATTGAGAGCGGCCTGGGAGGTGCCGAGGATAATATGCTCGCGATCGCCGTGAAACTGGAACAATCTGGCTTCATGATCTTTTGCTTGTGCGATGCTGATCCAAACCGTGCCTACCGGTTTTTCCTGAGTCCCACCACTCGGCCCGGCGATGCCGGTTACGCTTAAACCAAAATCGGCGCCCGTTCTCTCACGAATGCCGCGTGACATCTCGAGGGCGGTTTCTTGGCTAACCGCGCCGTGTTTCGCCAAGGTCGTGGCTCTAACCCCGAGAAGTTTCATTTTGATCTCGTTGGCATACGATGTCGCGCCGCCCAAATAATAGGCCGAGCTTCCCGCGATGCGCGTAATGCGATGACTGATCAATCCGCCGGTACACGACTCGGCCAACGCCAGCGTTTGCCGTCGTTCAAGAAGGATTTGACCCACTCGCTCCTCCAGGGTGGCATCGCCTTCGGCATAAATATGCGATCCAAGTATCAGCCGAATTTTCTCGCACGCTTCGATGAAGTGGCGCTCTTCGCCGCCGCCGGCCGCGATCACCCGGAGCGTCATGTCGGGGTAGTGAGCGCGAAACGAGAGTTTAATTGCCGGCTCAACTCCAACGGGTTTAACCAATTCGTCGAGCTTGGACTCGGTGAGGCCATAGGTCTTAAATGACCGTGAAAAGAGTTTATTTTCCGGCGTGCTCTTCGCCAGGATCCAGGGCATCACCGTCTGCTCGAACATGGCGGTCATTTCTTGTGGAACACCAGAGAGCCAGAATAAAGTCTTATTTTCTCCCAAGCTGACGCGAAATCCTGGCGCAGTCCCCACCGGATTGGGGAGGATTTCTGCTCGCTCAGGGAAGAGCGCCTGTTTAAGATTGTTTGCCGTCCAGGGGATACCTCTCGCGTCAAAACGTTTTCTAAGCGCAGCGGCAATTTCTTGGTTCTCCACCAGCGCGCAGCCAAGGAGCTCCGCAACAACCTCTGACGTCAAATCATCCGCGGTCGGCCCAAGGCCGCCGGTGCCTATAACGATCTCCGCTAAATCAGCGGCTTGCCGCATGGCCCACAGCAAACTCTCTCGGTTGTCGCCGATTTTTAAGACCGCCACGACTTTGATACCGAGCGAAAAAAGCCGGTCAGCTATATATGCCGAGTTTGTGTCAATGACCTTGCCGGTGGTCAGCTCGTCGCCCGTGCTCAGAATCGCAGCTTTTTTTATCATGAAGAGCTCTTATTCTGGATAGCAGAAAAAGTGGAAGCAGAAAATCCACATTGGCCGAGCGAAAGACGCTTCGGGCGCAAACGAGCACCCGCGATCACGAATCGACTGGACTATAAGCGAATCTGGCGGCGTCTAATTAGG
This sequence comes from Binatia bacterium, assembly GCA_044869705.1. Lineage (GTDB taxonomy): Bacteria > Desulfobacterota > Binatia > UBA9968 > UBA9968 > DP-20. The sequence continues at coordinate 3,532 of JBIOXP010000265.1, forward strand.
ACTGCGGCAATGTGGAAAGCTCGACCAAGTAGGTTTGCGTCTGGTTCTCGAAGAGCTTTTGTAAGGAGGGCTCAATGCTCTCTTCGGCCGGAAAATCTACACTTAGGGGATTAATGAACTGTTGATCCCTGTAAAGCTCGAAGTGTAGGTGGGGACCCGTGCTTCTTCCCGTAGAGCCGACATAGCCAATGATCTGTCCCTTCGTCACCGTCGCTCCGGCTTTGATCCCCGGCGCAAAGCTATCCAGATGGGCATAACGGCTCATATAGGTGGAGTCGTGCGTGATGTCGATCGCCTTGCCGTAACTGCCGTTCCAGCCGGCCTCCGCTATCGTACCGTCGCCAACCGCACGAACCGGAGTACCTCGCTGGGCGGCAAAATCGACGCCGTTATGGGGTAAATTGGTTTTAAGAATTGGATGAAATCGCGATTCGGTGAAGTGGGAGGTGATGCTGGTAAATTCAAGCGGAAATCGTAAAAACGATCGGGCGAGGCTTTGACCCTCAAGATTGTAGTAGTTTCCCTGGCCGCGTTGTTTTTCAAAGTAAACCGCCGTCAGCTTTTGCCCGGCATTCATGAGCTCGGCAGCTAAGATGCGCAGCGCCGCTTTCGCCTGTCCTTTCCGGCTCCGTTCTTCGTAAAGTATTTTGAAGGTATCGCCCTTCTGGATATCTTTTTCGATATCTATGTCCCAGGTAAAAATATCAGCCAATTGAGAAAGCAGCGCAGCCTGCAGTCCGACCCGGCGACCATCCTCAAAGAGCGATGTCTCGACTGAGCCGGTGGCGGTCTTTAGTTCAACATCATAGGGCTTTTCGCGTTTCTGAAAGACAATGCCGCGAAGGCCTTTTTCCCATGCCAGCGTAGAATCATCGTCCTGGTCCACCTCCAGGGCTGTCAATTGCCCTGGGATGAGCTTGTTTTGTCGGCGAAATGTCGGTTTGGCGAAGTAGAGATGGACCTCACGGCCGGGGGGCAAGGTTTGTCGGCCGAGATTGCGACTGATCGAGCGGCTCCATAACTGTTGGTCCGCACCGGAAACGCCATAGCGCCGTAAGAATTGAACGACGGTTTCCCCGGGGCGCACGCGATCGGTCATGTGCTGGCGTTTTTCGAAAATGTCCGGCAGCGAGAGAAAAGACGTGCCAAATAGCGGTCTGGACTCACGGAGGGTACCCGAACGATTGGAAACCGGTGTGGAGTTGGATTTAGCCTTGGCGGTTTCTTTGCGTGGAGCTTTTTGCTTTGCTGCGTGGGCCTGGACCAAGTTAATCAGCAGCACCGCCACGAAGGTCGCGAGCCAGGATAGATTTCGGAGATGCGAAGAAAAAAGCTTAGCCGGCGCGATCTGCCGGTGAGCAAGCATCGCGCCCTGATTGTTGAGCAATTCCAGGCGCATAGTCCAATAAGCTGCACAAGTAATAAACCGCTTTCGCTGGCTCTGTCAACCCAAAACTGACGCGATTGAGATCTAAAGGAACTTGGTAGGAACCGTGGTAATTCTAATCCGGTTCGCTGTAGGCGAGTTTTCTTAGCACAATTTCGAGGAAGAAGAGGCAAAGTGCCAGTATGATCAATGGCTGTTTAATCGGCTGGTAGGTTTTGACGACGCTGGTCTTGGGTTGGTTTTCCACGGATCTCGGATTGATCTCACCCCCGGTTGCCTCCGCCAAACGCGTCAACAGCTGATGGTTGAATTCCGGCCGGGGGATTTCGCTGGTGACATCGTAAGAGAGCGTGTAGCCCACGGGCGGAAACGAAATCGGCCGGCCATTCCGATCCTCGGTGATATCGATCCGATAGTCACCCATCCGGGAGACCGGCAGCTGGCTCTGATAATGCCCTGGCGCAAGTCGTCTGAGCATTCCGTCCCGTTTGATCCCGTTGCCGTTGATCACAAACTTGTACTGGCTGTTTGCGCTCGCCTCATCATATATGGAAAGGTCGAGTATTGGGCCGGTCTCAGCATAATTGACTCGCACCTCGTGAGTGGGGATGAGGTTTTCCTGGGGTGGATTCAGCCAATCTAAAAGCCGACCCCAAAACGCCTGCAAGCTACCCCATTGTATCCAGTTTCTGCTCCAACGGCCTTCCAGGTCGGTTGTCAACGCGATCGATTTGCCCCGACCGTAGCGCCACGAGGCTAATAGTGGCAGGCGGCGCTCCTGGCGGACGATCGTTAAATCCTCCTGGGCATTTTTCTTGAGCTCGGTTTCCATATAACCAAGCACCGAGGGGTAAGAGCGCGCACCGAAGCCGGCGAGAAGCTCGGAGCCGCGTTCTTGATAGGGTGTCCAGGGGCCCTCGTTTTGAGGCTCGTCTTTGGCCTTGTCCTGGAGTTGCTCGAGCACGATCTGGGGAAGGGTCGAAGGATCTGTGACGTGGTGAAACAATCCCCCACCATACTGGCTGATTCGCTTCATGATCCGGACATCGGCCTCGGAACTGATTGCGATCGCGGAGACGGTGATCTTCTGGTCGTTTTTCATTGCGCTGACGAGATCGACCAACTCCCCCTGACTCCCTCGAGTCACTCCATCGCTCAGGAGGATAAGATGTTTGCGTGAGGCATTTGCGCGCTCGAGTTGTCGCTTGGCTTCCAACAAAGCTGGTAAGAAATAGGTCTGCCCGCCTGGTTTTAGCCGATCGATTTGGGACCCGACCACGCTTCGAAGCCGCGCCATGGTTTCCAGGTAGACAACCACGAAGGGACTATCGTCAAAACCAATTAC
>JBIOXP010000266.1:0-16709 GCA_044869705.1 Binatia bacterium
ATCACCTTGGACAGCCATCCCTACGAATGGTTTGGCACGATGCTCAAAGCGATGGGAGAGGAAAAAGGTTTAGCTTACATGCGGCAGCTCGCCAAACAGTCGGAGTTGCGCACGGGGCGAAATTTGCTCGCTCAACTGGTCGCGGCCGGTGAGTTCAAAGGGGCATTGACGGGGTACTCGCAAACGTTCGAAGTGCTCAAACCTGCGGGCGCGCCGGTCGATTGGGTCTATTTGAATCCGGTATTCGCCAACATCCACCCCACTGGCATTGCCGCCAAAGCGCCGCATCCGAATGCAGCGCGCCTGTTCATCGACTTCGTGCTTTCCAAGCGCGGACAAGAGGTGATCCGCGGCATGAATCGTATTCCCGATCGAATCGACACGCCACCCGACCAGCCTCGTCTGATCGAAAACATCAAGCCGGCCTTCGCGCCCGCGGAGGTATTGGACAATTTCGAGCGCTACGCGAAATTGTTTCACGACATTTTCGGCGGACGGTAAGCCTTCATGCCGTCGCGGGTCCAAAGCTATGTTGCTGTTAAGGCCATTATTCCCGCACCGTTTTAGCTGAAATCCATTTGGAATTTCGTTGCCGCCGCTTCAATTGAGGTACGGTATCCAGCACAGGGTGCGATTGCTTCAGGTCGCGCCTTAAAATACAAGAATCAATAATAGAGAAGTCCAGGAGGCGATCGTTTCATGTCCCATGATCTGCGCAGCTACATCGATTTGATCAGAGAACACAAACTGCTGCTCGACATTAAAAAAGAAGTCGACCCATTGACCAATTTGGCGGGCATCGCCTATCGCGGCGAAAACGAGCAAGGCAAAGCCACCATGTTTCACAACCTCAAGGGCTACAAAGGTTGGAGCGCGGTGAGTTACATGTGCGGCAGCCGCGAAAAAATGGCGTTGGGGTTGGGAACGACCAAGGACAAGGCGCTGGTCGAGCTCGGCGGCCGCATCAGTCGTGGATTGGTCAAACCTAAAATCGTCGAAGACGGACCGGTAAAAGAAGTGATCTGGAAAGGGGACGACGCCGATCTGGGAAGGTTGCCCATCCACGTACACTCGGATAGCGACCGCGGTGTGCCGTTTATCGGCTCGGCCATGCAGTTCGTCAAAGATCCGCAAACCGGCACGCAAAATATCGCCTTGCAGCGCGATCACATCAAAGGCGCAAAAAAAATGGGCATCTTCGTCCATCCGAAACGGCACACCGATATCTGCATGCAGAAATACTGGAAAGCCGGCAAGCCGATGCCGGTCGCTACCGTCATCGGGCATCATCCGGCGTACTATATCGCTTCCACCTGGACGACCAGCTACGAAACAGACGAAGTCGACATCGCCGGGGCGCTGCTGCAGGAACCGGCGAACATGGTGCGGTGTGAAACCATCGACGTGATGGTTCCTGCCGATGCGGAGATCGTGATCGAGGGCGAAGTGCCCGCGAACTACATGGAGGATGAAGGGCCGTTCTGCGAGCACGCCGGCATGACGCACGGCACGTTACAGCAGCCGATTGTCAACGTGAAGTGCATTACGATGCGGAAGAACGCGATCTACTATGCGCTGCAGGGCGGTCGACCGATCTCCGAATCTCAGCCGTTGGACGGCTTTCCGATGGAACTCGTCCTCTATGCCCGAATCAAAGATGTCGGCGGCTTCATCGATGTCAAAGACGTGGTCGCTCTACCGTACGCGGGCGGCAGCCATATCATCGTTGTGCAAATGTCACCGCGCAAAGCGGGCGAGGTGCGCAGCATGCTCATGGCGCTGCTTTCGAGTCCCTACTTGCATCCCAAGATCGGCATTGCCGTCGACGAAGATATCGATCCGCACAATGCGCAATCGATCATGTACGCGCTCTCCACGCGTGTGAATCCGAAGTCGAACGTGTTCATCATTCCCGACACGCTATGCCATACGGGCGATCTCACTGCGGAACTGCTGCCCGATACGGGCGCGCATATGGGTTTTCATCCGCGCATCGGCTCGAAGATGTTGATCGATGCGACCAAGGGTGCCGCGCCGACGCCGGAGCTCCGCGCCTATTTCGAGCCGGTGAAGCCCATGGGATTGGCGGGAGCGAGATTAGAAGACTTCCTAGGTTGAAGCGATGTTCAAGCGGTTCAAACAGATCAAACTGTTCAAGTCGCCGGAAGGGCACTGGCGTAGGGACCCGTAAGCTCAAACGCCGATGAAAGTTGTTGTTCACGGTTTGACCAAGGTTTACACGACGCATCAAGGCGATCTCCGCGCTCTCGGCGGGATCAATCTCGATGTGCGTGATCGCGAGTTCTTCGGCATCATCGGTCCAACCGGATGCGGCAAGACGACGCTGCTGCAGATCATTGGCCGGCTCGAGCCGCCGAGCACCGGCACGGTGGAATTTGTTGGCGAGCAACATGCGAAATCGCCGGTATCGATGGTGTTCCAGGATTCCGCTTTGATGCCTTGGCGCACGGTCGAAGAAAACGTCCCGCTCGGCGCCGAGTTCCGGAAAGAACAACCGTCGGTGCTGAAGCGGATCGGCCAAGTTTTCTTGGAAATCGTGCGCCTTGCCGACTTCGCCGGCTCGCGACCGCATGAACTTTCCGGCGGCATGAAACAAAAAGTCGCCATCGCGCGGGCCTTGGCCAACGATCCCGAAGTCGTGCTCATGGACGAGCCGTTCGCAAACCTTGACGCGCAAACTCGGCTGGTCATGCGCGAAGAGCTCTTGAGAATCTGGGAACGCGATAAGAAAACCGTCATTCTCGTCACCCATAATTTGGAAGAAGCCGTGATGCTCTGTGACCGAATCGCGGTCATGAGCTCCAGGCCGGGGCTCATCAAAGAGATTGTGACGGTCGACATTCCGCGGCCGCGTACGATGAAAAGCATGCGCGATCCGGACTTTTCACTGTGCATGGAAAAGATCTGGAACTTGCTGCGCTACGATGTTGATGCCGCACTGCAGGCTAACCGAAGATAGGCTCCTACACGAGCCACGACACCTTGCCGGCTCTCGATCAAACCTGCCGATCGCACCGCTTGCGATCGCGAGCTTCCCGAATGACGGCGCCCTCTGCCGTGGGTGGGAGTGAACATGAGGCGCGCCGCTTCGTGGCCCTTGCTTTTCGCTTGTGACCATCTAAATTCAAACGACAACTAAACTCAGGAGGCGTGATTTATGAGGGCTTTCTCAAGGGTGTATCAAAAATTTCTTTTGGCGTTGACGGTATGCTTTGCCGGCTGTGCTGCGAGCAGCAGCGCGCCGGATTATTCCGCGGCCCTCAAGAATCCAGACAGGCCGCAAGCGGAAGTCGAGCTCGACGCCAGTCGCAAACCACAGGAGGTACTGGCTTTTTATGGTGTAAAGAGCGGCGACAAAGTCGCGGATATTTGGGCCGCTCGCGGTTACTACACCGCCATACTCTCGACCGTGGTCGGACCGCAAGGAATCGTTTATACGGTAAATCCGAATTCCCGCGATGAAATCAATCAACGCTGGAAGTCTCCGAAATATGCCAATGTGAAGATCGCGGACGGACCGTTTGATCAGCTCGCGCTGCCGCAGGACGGCTCGCTCGATTTCGTTCTCATCCACCTCAACTATCATGACGTCGCGCCGGAGACACGGGCGCCGATGAACAAGCGAATCTTTGCCGCGCTCAAGCGCGGCGGTATTTATGGCGTGGTCGATCATTCCGCCAAAGACGGCTCGGGAAACGAGGCCAATAAAACACTCCATCGCATCGATAAAGCACAAGTCATCAAGGAAGTAAGCCAGGCTGGTTTCAAGCTCGAGAAGGAGGGCAACATGCTGCGCAAGCCCGAGGACACACGTGATTTCAACGTGAATAAAGAGCGCAATAAAGACGATCGGTTCGTGCTCGCCTTTAAAAAGCCATAACCTCTGGTAATCGAGGAGACAGCGATGATAGCCATTCGACTGCGCAATTACGTCAGGTTAATTGCGGCACTATTCTCCCTATCGCTCTTTTTCGGTTGTGCCGCGAGCTCGACGCCCGATTACAACGCCGTTCTCGGCGACACGAGCCGCCCAGAAGCCGAACGGTCGCTCGATGCGGTTCGCAAGCCCAATGAAGTGATGGCGTTTTACGCGGTTAAGAAAGGGGACAGAGTTGCCGATCTCTTTGCTAGCCGCGGATATTATACGGCGATTCTTTCGCAGTTAGTCGGACCGAGCGGAATCGTTTATTCGGCGAATCTCGCGCCGCGCCAGGAACTGCACGATCGCGCGAAGCAGCCGGCCATGGCGAACGTGCGGATCATCGACGGACCCTTCGAGCAAATCGCGCTGCCGCAGGACGGTTCGCTCGACTTTGTTTTCATTCATCTCGATTACCACGAACTCCCGCCCGATGCCCGAATCCCGATGAGCCGCCGAATTTTCAACTCCCTCAAAAAAGGCGGAGTTTACGGGGTGGTCGACCATTCAGCGAAAGAAGGGGCAGGCGATACGGTAGCCAAAACTCTGCATCGCATGGACAAAAAGCTGGTTATCAAGGAAGCAACGAGTGTAGGATTCCGTTTGGACAAAGAAGGAACGATGTTGAGCCGCCCGGAGGATGCCAGAGATTTCAGTGTCGTCAAAATTCGCGACAAGAGCGACCGATTTGTGTTGAAGTTCGTTAAGCCATAGGGAACGAGCGTCGGTCGCGGCGCCTCGACAATCCGGCGACGCGACGCGTTAGATCTCGGTCACTTCGCGCAGTTTTAATTTCTTCCGCCGCGCCTGATCGAGGACATATTTCCCGACCGCAAGATCTTCGTCGGCAATGCCATTGGACTGGAAAAAAATGCGTTTGGGTCGGGGCTGCGGCGCGCCTTCGGCGGCAAATTTCTCCAATGGAACGATGTCTTCCCACCGCGCGATGCGCGTCTGACAAGCTTCGACGAGATCGCCGCTATCCGCCTTGGCGGCCGCCAAATCGTCGACCACGATCAGATCCATGCGCCGAATCAAATTGCTCGAGACTTCGTGCTTGACGGTGGCATTGGCGCCAATCGAGGCAACGAGAACTTCGTCTTTCAGGTTTCCGCCCGTCGCGACCGGAGTGGTCGAGTCCGTGGAAACCACCAAAAGATCCGAAGCGGCTTCAACCTCATCCACGCTCAAGGCCTCCTGCCAATCCGCTTTGACCACCTTACTCATTTGCTTGATGAAATCTTTGCGCCGTTTCGGCGTTCTTCCCCAGACGACCACTTGCTCGATCGGACAAGCTGCGGCTACCGCTTCCACCTGAAACGTTGCTTGCCAGCCCGGCCCGATTATCCCGAGGACTTTACTATTGGCTGGCGCAAGGTATTTGGCCGCAACTCCGGTAGCAGCACCAGTCCGCAGGCTGCTGAGAAACCCCATGTTGATGATCGCCTGAATACCGCCTTTCCGGCCATGATAAAGCGTGACCGTGTTGGCCTCTGCCGCATAGGAACGGAGACAAATGAGATCCATGTCTTGGTGCCAAGCGGCCATCATGTTGAGCTGTTTTTCGCTGCCCTTGAGTCGCCGGCGCGGCACACTGCGCATTTTCCCCGCCGCGCGATCGCGGAACATTTTGTCGAGCAGAGCCACCGCTTGAGGCATGTCGACGAGCTTGCGAGTTTGCGGTTCACTGATGATTAACGCCATTTGTAAAGCTCCTTCATGGGTGCATATAGCCCAAGGCCGGCAGCGGAGGCAAGCTTGAGATCGCAAAAAGCAACAAAGAAAAGCTTGACCCGAGTTTTGATAACCTTCAGAATACGAATGATTCAGCCATAGATCGCCTGTCCGAATATCGCCGATGCCACAGCCGAACATTCAAACTCGCCTTTGTCCGCGTTGCGCGAACAGCATTACTTACGACGCCTTGAGCTGTCCCTATTGCCGGGCGGACTTGCCGCCGTCGATAGAACCCGAGTGGCCGCGCAAAGACGACGATTGGGCACTAACCACGCCGTCGGTCGAGAAAGGAAGGCTCACCGTCAAGTCCAAAGCGATTTTAATTCTAGGACTGGGAGTTTTTGCCGTTGGCGTTTATCTGGTCGGGGGCAATCGAGAGCGGAGCGACCTCGGGCCTATGCTAGAGGAACAACAGAGGAGCCTTCAAGAGAAGGATGCAACGATCAACGATCTCAAAGTGCAACTCGCGCAACTACGCCAGGAGCAACAAGGAGCCAGGAGCGAGCTCGATGATCTCAAGGCCAGACTGCAAGAGAGCAGCAACGATTTGGTCGTGATGCAAAAAAGACTGGCGGACACAAACCATGAGGTGGAGGCGCTCGCGGCGGTTCGGAATAGCAGCACGCCGCGGCCGGTAGCGCGCTCTATCGAACAACCGCCACCGGCAACTTCTAACCGTTCCTTGCGTGGACGCGGCGGCCTTGAACCGGGAACGTATGAGAGCACGCGCACAGCCTCGGTCTACGAGGCACCGGCGAGCTCTTCGAAAATTGTCACACAAGTCAGCAAGGGAACTGAGCTCAATGTGGTACGCTCAGTTGGCGATTGGGTCGAGATTCGCTCGAAACACGGCAATCCTCCCGGCTACGTCCGCGCCGATGATATAGCGGCAACCAGCCGATCCAAATAGCAACGCGCTACCTAGCCCGTCACACGTTTGTCCTTGTCGGAGCTGGAACGGTCTGCACTTTTTGACAGCCACGACATAGGCGCGAAAGTCGCGAATTTTCCGCCACTCTGATCCGGTCAAAGCAAGTCTCCCGGCAGTTGACTTGATTCGGCTGCCCCCCTAGTATTCTTCCTCCCGGGAGGATGTATGAAACGGATGATATGGCTATCGGGCATCATCCTAGTTTTTGCCGCCAGTGGTACAGCTCGAGCTCAAGCCCGTGGTTTTGCCGGTGGCGGCCGCCCCTTTGGCGCACCGACTCCATCCGGAACAATTGTGGTTACGCCGCCAGCCAATATTCCAGCCATCACGCGAAGCGCTCCGCCTTCCAGACAAAACTTCGTAGGTCCCAATATTATCGCTCCGGGAAAATCGCAGATCGCGCCGGGTCAATTTCATCACGGCAACCGAGTATTCATACCGCCGGTTCATAACCCGAACCGGCCGCGATTGGTCTTGGGTGTGGCTCCGCACCGTCTGCATTATCCGTGGTTTTTTCATCATCCGGCCAGCGTAGTGCTGATCGATGTGCCGGCGTACGACTCAACAGTCATGACGCAATATGTGCCGGGCGGAGTCCAAGAGGAGCCGCTTGTTAGCGATGAGTCGCGAACAGATGTGCGCACGCGCACGCGCGGTCAATTGGCGCCCTTCGATCCCACACCGAACCAGGTTCTGGATCGAATGCTGGTGCTCGCGAGGCTTAAAAACAGTGACGTCGTTTACGATTTGGGATGTGGCGATGGGAGAGTCGTGATCGCAGCGGCGAAAAAATATGGTGTACACGCAGTGGGTTTCGAAATTGATCCGGGCTTGGCAAAGTTGGCGCGGGAAAATGTCCGGCGCGCCGGGCTCGAGAAACTGGTCGAAATCCGTCAGCAGGACTTTCTCACGGCCGATTTATCCCCCGCGTCCGTGGTGACCTTGTATCTTTCATTTGACGGCAATCTCGCGGTCCGTCCGCAACTCATGAGACAACTTCATCGCGGTACACGCGTGATCTCTTACGCCTTCGATATGGGCGATTGGCAGCCTAAGTTTGCCGAATCGTTTCGCGACTCGGACGGCAACACACATCAAATTTATCTCTGGGAAATCGGCGCGCCGATGATCTTCAGCGACGCCCGCGCGCAGATACTGCAGCCTCAGCCCAACCGCACCGGCCCGCTCATCATAGATGTCAAGTAGCGAGATTCGGCTCGTTTGTTCTGCGGCTTTGCTGATTAGCGTCTATAGCGGCCCATAAGGTCTGCTTCGCCGAGCACCTGCGCTTCCACAGCATCGAGCAATAGTTGCTTGGTCGCTCGGGATTTGAGATGGGTTGCTGCATCGAGCGCATAGAGCTTGAAAAAATATCGATGTGCGGGACCGCGTGGTGGACAGGGGCCGTCGTAGCCGACCTTGCGTAAATTATTCACGCCTTGTTTGGCGCCGCTGGCGAGGACGTCGGTTTTTGCCGCGGCTTCAGTGAGCTCTTTTGTCTCTGCCGGAATCATAAATCACCCAATGCACCCACGTTTTTCCGGGCGCGTCAGGATCGTCGGCGATAAGCGCGAAGGCTTTGACTCCCGCCGGTGGATCTTGCCAGCGTAGCAGCGGCGAAACGTCTTCACCGTCGCAAGTGTATTTGCTCGGAATCTCCCTGCCAAATTGGAAGGCTGAGCTGGTGAGTTGCATGGCATAAAGTTTCATATCTGCAGCGTTTTAGACGATACATTTGACGATCTAGTCGGGCGTGTAATAGCTGCCGGTGCTCTTCCTTTCATGTTTATCGTTTTCTAAGTGAAGCTCTCCGTGTTTGACGATCCTCTTTGGGATTTGTGACCTCGGAAACTAGTTTATAGACCTCATGTCCTTTCTCTCTTACGATAGCTTTATCCACGTCGGCTATTTTGAGATGGAATTCTAGCAAGCCTTCATAGATACTTCCGAGATGTCGCACTTCGAGTTCACTGTAGTCGATGAATTGTGGCTTTTCATTTTCGTCGCTGGCTTCGCGAGTTAAATGGTCAAGCGCGTCGGCCAAGTCAGGCTGGTTGGTTTTGCCTTTGTGCTTAAGTGTGATTTGGACGATGTAGGATAGTCGAGCAAGGCTAAGACAGGCCGGATGAAGTCCTCTTCCGTCTGCGCCTCGTTAGGGGATTTGTGGGTCGAAGTGAATTTTCCGTACTGATTGGAAATCTTCTTGCGGCATTCCTGAGCTCTCGACGTCTCGCTGATCCAGAGCGATGGTTCGGGCAGGTAGTCTCTTGTTTAGAAAATGATCTGAAAAGAGCCCGACGTTGTTTAACGGGAAGAGTTTGCCAGTTTCGCCGGGCATTTAACGTTCAGAGCGCGTTGAACTGTTCAGGAGTCAACTCGGCTTGCCGTAGGAGCTTTCGTAGAAGACCAGGACCGAGCTCGGCATGTTGAGGGATGGACAGCGTGTATTGATAGCCGGGTTTCGTCATCATCACATGCGAGCCCTTTTGCCTGGAGATGCTCCACCCGGCGTGGGAAAATTTGCGGACTGCCTCAGTGCCGGAACAGAGCTTGATGGCTTCCGCCACATTCGGGCCTAGACGGACACTTCGATCGCGTCGGTAGGATCAAACGGATGTTTGGACTCCATGACCTCCAACCATCCTTCCACCGCCTCACGTATATTTTGCAATGCCTCGGCTTTTGTCTTGCCCTGAGAAAGGCATCCTGGAAGTGCCGGGACCTCGGCAACAAAATAACCGGCTTCATCGCTTTCAATGACAACGTGAAGCTTCACGATAACACCTCCAATCAGTAGCAAAAGTATAAAGGGCCTCTACTGAAATGGTCAAGCCCAACGCAGCCTCTCGACTATGACACATTTGTTTTTGGTGTCATAACCGTCGCAAAGCGTTTCGTGACGCTTTGCTTAATTTCCGCCGGCACGCGATTCTTTTGAACCGGCGCCGTTCAGCGATCGGCACTGTCGCGTCGATACCGACTTTGGCGGTGAACATGCCTTCCTTCTTGGACGGATCGATGCTTCTGGCGCGCAGGTTGGGAATGACGACCAGGTCAGCATCGTCTTGAACGCGCGTGGCGATTGCCCACTCGATATCTTTCGGATCGCGGACGTTTTACGTCTGTCGACGGTGACCGGGTGCTTGATGTACGGCATGCCGGCAAGCAGAAAATGCAAAACTTGCTTCGCATCGGAATCGTGCCGTTTCCTGACCGACAAGGCGACATGGGTTCGGCCGCTCGCGGTGCTGAGCGCGAGATCTTCCACGGCAAATCCCTTATCGCGGAGCGTCTGAACGATCTCCGCTTCGCCGGCCGGTCCGCAGAGCAGCGCGACTTCCTGTGACGTCGGATGGAGCGCCTGCAGGACGGGATCTTTCCGGTGCGTGATGGCCGTCACTTCGATCACGTGGCTTTGATCGCCGAAATAATATCCGGAGGTTTCGCCGAACGGACCCTACTGGCTCGCGCAGGTTGGGCAAGACTTTTCCTTCGATGACGACTTCGGCGTGCGCGGGGAACATCGACGTCCGACGTCTCGCATTGGGGCAAGGCCAGCGGACTGCCAACGAGAGCGCCGGCGATGGCAACCTTGTCCTCGGTCGGCGAGCGACGATGGAAGCGAGCAAACGAATTGGATGAACGCCGAGGCCGCGACAAACCGCGATATCGGCGGATTGGCCAGATGGATACCGAGGCGCCGCGCGCCTATACCTGGAGCCGATGTAATCCCATGCTTCTCAGGCCGGATTCTGGATCTCTGGCGGTGAGATGCCGCAGGTGATGTACGGACCGGCATCGTCTTCGTGATAAATCGGGATCGGTAAAGCGTTCAGATCGAGTTGCTTGTTCCGTAGCACGACCTTTTTGATCGGTACGTCTTTGACGCGGCGCGGTTTGCCGAAATTGCCGCGTCTCTTGCGATAGGGTCTCGAGCAATTTCTCCTCGCTTCTCAGACCGAAGGCGACGAGCGCCAGCCGTTTTTGGTGCCGACGCGATTGCCCACGACTTTCACCGAATGACTTCTTCTGCTCGAACAAAAGCGCGGGGCCGTGGGCGCGGTCGGCTTGGTGCAGGAACTCACAAATCCCGTAGCGCAGATTGACTTGTTCGGTCATGCTGAGGAGCACCGTTTCTGTTCAATAGGCCGAGGAAGTGGCGGAGATCGATGCTCAGCATGATACTTACTGCGCATAGAGTTGATCGATGAAGCCGCTGTCGTCGATTTTTCTCAGAATGTGTAGATCCCAAGGCTCCATCGGACCGATGTGGCGCATTTTCGGATCTTTCCCAACGTCGAGATCGTAGACATTTTGGATCGCGGCGGGCAGCGGATAAGGCTTTTGGTTGAGCAACTTGGCCCATTCGCGCTGCAGGTGCACATAATACTCGTCCTCGTCCAAGCCGTAGCGCTTGCTCAAGTTCCTTTTCAGAATCGTGACGACTTCCGCCGGTTTGGTTTTGAAGTAATGCAGTGCTTCGATAAATCCTTTGATGAAAGCCTCCACAGTTTCCTGATTCTCTTTTATGTAATCGCTGGTCGCCAAGAGCGTGGTGTTGTGAATGACCGGCCGGTCGGGGAGATCGACAATGTGCAAACCTTTTTTGATCCCGTAAAGATCGAACGGCATGTCCACGAGGGCCGCCACGGCTTTTCCGGCAGTGATTTCTTCGACGAACTCGAGGAATTTTCCCGAGGTGTCGTCGATGACCTCGATGTCGATCTCTTGGGGCTCAAGGCCGCAGTCGCGCAAGACCGCGCGCAGATTGCCGGAGACGCAGGGCGCTTTCGAGTGACAGACGATTTTCCGTCCTTTGAGATCTTCCACGTTCCTGATTTCCGGCAGCGCGACCAGACGATCGTCCCAATTGTTCTGCGCTTGCGCCAAATAGGTCAGGCGTTTTTCCCCTTTTGCCCGCTCTCGATAAGTTTCGTGATGCAGGCCGCTGAGGAAATCGATTTCTCCGGCCAGCGCGAGCTTCGCGCGGTGCGCCATGGTCGGAGCCCTGGCCTCGCCGACAATATGCAAATCGATTTCATAGCCGTATTTTTCCATTACTTTGGATTCCTTGAACACGTAGAGAAACGGCAAGTGAGATGAGTCGCTGGCGAGCAGATCGAGTGTGCGCATCAAAGCGTCTCCTATGATTTCGAAGTTCGAATCAAGCTGGGTTTAGTTGAAATTCGACGGCGGCGCAACCCTGCTGTGTCATCCTGAGACGGTCGTCGAAGGATCTCGTTTCGGAATTGGCACGAAGATCTTGCGCGCAACATTATTGCGCGAAGCTAACAATAAGCGTTATTTCATCTCATTCCTATTTCCGCTTGCACTTCGCGCAGCGGGCTCATGTCGTAGGCTATCGATACTGGTAGGACGGTTTTCTTGGTCTGCTGCTGGATGAATCCCCACTCGATGCTAAGATCGTCGTCCGTTAGCATGCCGTTTTTACTGAAACCCGGCTTCGCCAGTTCCAAAGAGCGCAGCGCATCTTTTTCGTTAGCTCCAGTCCAATGCATGAGAATGCCCAGAGTGTCTCGCGGGTGAGTTTGCAACAACTGCAGACTGCGCAAGCATGCGCGAATCGTCCGTTTGATCAGATCGCGATCTTTTTTGATCTTTTCCTCATGGACGCCAAGACCGGCGATCGGATTGATGATGATCTCCGCAGTATTGCCGAGCAAACGGTAGCCGCGATTTTCGAGCTGAACATTGGTCGGAAGCGGCATCAAGCTTCCCTGAACGATGTTTTGTTCCAATGCTGCAATGCGCGCCGGTGTCGCGCCCATCGCCAACAGCTGATAATCGCCTTTTTTCAATCCGAGGTGCTGAAGATGCTTTTCGGTTAGGATCGCCTGAGTGTTCCCGAAGGAGCTTACTGCAAAAACTTTTCCCTTCAGATCGGCCGGCGAACTAATCTCCGGCCGTACGACCAGAGCGAAAAGCGGACGGGAGTTCAAAGTCGCAAGGAGTTTTGTGCCAAGGCCCTGCATGGCGCCATTGAGAACGGGCGAGATGTTGAGCGCAAAATCGATATGGCCGTTGGCCAGCGCCACCGTAGCGACGTTACCGTTCATTTGTATCAGTTGCGGCTCGATCGCTTCATTTCGGAAGAAGCCCTTTTCGAGCGCGACCTTCACCGGAAACCAGGTCATGCTGACGGCAGAATAGGAAAAGGTGACTCTGCGCGCTTCAACACTGGCGGGGATAGCTGGAGGCGTTAGCGCAAGTAGTAGCAGCCATTGAACGAAAAGCAGTTTGACCATGTGACGTCGGATAATTCGTGGCGGGTTTGATCCCACCAGAAGGGCTGGACAGATTACCGGGCGCAGCATGCTGCGCCCCTACTTCGTGTCCGCGGTGAAATCATCTGTGACTACTTTGCGGCACTTCCAACGGCAGATCCGTGCGGTCGCCCCATTCCTTCCATGAGCCGATGTAGTTGCGGACTCTCGGAAACCCAAGCAACCGAAGAGCGACGTAGCTGTGCGCAGCGCGGTAGCCACCCTGGCAATACGAGATGACTTCTTTATCCGGAGTGATGCCGGCCCTGTCGTACATGGCTTTGAGCTCGGTGTTCGCTTTAAACCTTCCGTCGGCGGCGATGTTGTCGGTCCACTCGATATGGATCGCGCCCGGTATGGCGCCCCCGCGAGCGGCCCGGACATGAGTGCCCAAGAATTCGCCGCGGCTCCGCGTGTCGAGGATCGCGATTTCCTTTCTGTTGAGTGAGCGCAATACATCATCGGCGGTCGCCAAGACGTCGCGCCGGTCGGAGCTTTTAAATGTCGCAGCCTTGGGCGCAGTTGCTTCAGATGTCACCGGCGCGCCGGCGGCTTTCCAGGCTTGAAAGCCGCCGTCGAGCATCTTAACGTTCGGATGGCCGTAGTACTCGAGAAACCAGACGCCACGGGCCGCCCGCATGCCGGAATTGGCTTCGTAAAAAACCACTTGCTTGGTCTCGCTGACGCCACGCAGCTCGAGCACGTGATGAATCATGAACATGAATGCTTTGAGCGGTGCGTCGCTGGTGTCGATCAAGCTAAGGCCGAAAAGGTCGAAGTGCGCGGCGCCGGGGATGTGCCCTTTGGCGTAGTCTTCCGCGGGTCGCACGTCTATGATGCAGAGATCGGGCGCACCGAGCTTTCGGCGCAATTCCTCGACTGTTGTGAGCAGCGTTTCGCGCGTATATTCTTGCTTCATACCGTCCCTATAACACTAGTCAAAAACCCACTGCAATGATGCGATTGAATTACAAAGTTAGATTGGTTTCGGTTTATGTTTTTCTTTTTGTCCCTCTCGTTCTTACCGTCTCTAGTTCCGCGAGCGGGGAAGGCGAGGGCACGAAGAGCGGCTCGCGCTTCACATATCAGATGGCTCTGCCCGGGCGCAAAATCACCATTCCCGAGGATCATTACTCCCACCCGAGCTTCAAAACCGAATGGTGGTATTACACCGGGCATCTCGAAAGCGAAAGCGGCAAGCGTTACGGATACCAAGTCACTTTTTTTCGCTTCGGTCTGCGCGATCGGCAGAACGAGACCAAGGAGAAGCCGCTTTTCAGCGAATTGTACATGGCGCACTTCGCGCTTTCTGATATCAATGCCAAGGAATTTCGCTACCGGGAGAGAATCAATCGCGGTTACAACGGCAAAGCCGGCGCTGCGACGGATCGTTATTTGGTTTGGAACGAGGATTGGAAGGTCGCAGGCGATCACAATAGTCATAAAATCCAAGTGAGCGACCGCGGCACCGAATTGCAGCTCAATTTGCGGTCGCTCAAGCCGCCAGTGTTGCACGGATCGAACGGCCTCAGCCAAAAAGCCGCCGGCGAAGGGCGCGCATCGTATTACTACTCTTTGACCCGGATGCAAAGCGCCGGCGCACTGACGATCGACGGGAAGACTGAAAAGGTCCGTGGTCTGAGCTGGATGGACCACGAATTTGGCAGCAACCAGCTGGGGCAAGATCAAGTCGGCTGGGATTGGTTCAGCATTCAGCTCGATAATCAGACAGAACTCATGCTTTATCTGATGCGTCGAAAAGATGGCACTGTGGATCCCTATTCGAGCGGTACTCTAGTGGCCGCGAACGGCTCCACTCGGCACCTCAAACTAAGTGATTATCGGGTCGAAGTGTTGGGGCGCTGGCGAAGTGCGGCGAGCGGGGCGGAGTATCCGATGAAATGGAGGGTGACGATTCCCGCCGAAAAGATCGAGCTCGAAATCAATCCAGCCTTGCAAAATCAGGAGTTGATCACCCAGCGCAGTACCAGGGTGACGTATTGGGAAGGTGCGGTGGACGTCAGTGGAACAGCGCGCGGAAAGAGCGTCAGCGGAGCCGGCTATGTCGAGATGACCGGGTACGCGGGAAAGCTAAGTTTGTGAAGCATGAGCGAGCTCAGCGACACCACCATTGATCATGCCATGAAGCACGATTTGCTTCGCTCGGGTGATCGCCTTCTCGTGGCAGTTTCCGGTGGTCCGGATTCCGTTGCCTTGCTACAGATACTGAACGAGTTAAGAGATGAATTGCAGCTGCATCTTGAAGTGGCACATCTGCAGCACGGGATTCGCGGCGAGGCGGCCCGACAAGATGCAAGGTTTGTCGAGAAATTAGCTGAGGAACTGAACCTTCCATTTCACCTTCGAGAGGTCGATCTGCCGCGCCTGAGATCCGCAGCGGGCAGGGGAAATCTCGAAGCCTTGGCGCGGGCAGAGCGCTATCGCTTTTTCGCGGAGATAGCCGCTTCAAGAAATCTTTCCAAAGTTGCGATGGCGCATACGCAAGATGACCAGGCGGAGACGGTTTTGATGTGGTTTCTTCGCGGCGCCGGCCCTCGAGGACTCGGTGGCATGGCGCCGCGCCAAAAAAGCGTTATTCCCTCGGAGAAATCGTTATCGGTCGTGGTCGTACGGCCGTTTCTGGGAATCTCCAAGGCTGAAATTTTTCAGTATCTGACGACAAGAAACCTAGCCTATCGCATCGATGACACGAATCAGGATACGACATATCTCCGGAACTGGATTCGCCTTAGGCTATTGCCGAAAATTCGCGCGCGTGCTGGCGATGGATTCTCAGCTCGCGTGAGTCAGCAAGCGGGTCTGGTGCGTGATGAAAATGCATTGCTGGAAAGTATGACCCTAGAAACCTATGGCTCAGTTTCCGCTGGTGAAGATTTGCTTCGGAGCGCTCTGCTGAAGCAGCCCAAAGCACTCCAAAGGCGAATTCTACGCCACTGGATCGAGCAAGCGCGCGGTCATCTCCGCGGAATTGATTTGATTCATATCGAAGCCTTGCTGCGTCTAATTGGGGAGGGACCGGCGCAAGCCAAGCTTTCGATTCCGGGTGGATGGGAGTTTGTTCGCGAATATGATCGATTGCGACTGGGAAAGAGTTCGCGGGGAGCACCGCGGTTTTGTTACAGCCATGAGCTTAGGATCGGCACGCCGCTGCGGGTGGCTGAAGCCGGTTTGGAATTGTACGCCGAACTTGTACCCGCCCATGACGCCCGATTTCCCGCCGATCTGACCGAAGCACTTTTTGATTCGCGTTGCTTGACAGAACCATTATGGGTGCGAAACTTTCGTCAGGGCGACCGCTTCAAGCCTTTAGGCGTTCCAGGACATAAAAAGCTCAAGGATCTATTCATCGAAAACAAAATTCCTCTATCGATTAGGGCGACATTGCCGCTGCTCGTAATGGGGCAAAAAATCCTCTGGATTCCCGGTTACGGCAGAAGCGAAAGCGCGCTTGTGAGCGACGAAACCGAGCGCGTTGTGCACATAAAAAGCTGTGTCTACAAAGACTTAACACGCGATACGTTATGATTGATCGAAGTAATCGCGTGTGTTACACTTTTTTTCGTTTCAAAATCTGGAGGAACGGTTGAGTCAGTCATCAAAACACATTGCGCTATGGCTGGTCCTGGCACTGATTTTTCTGGCCATATTTAGCGTTTTCAATAAACAGCACGGCCGTGAGCCAGAGATCGTTTTCAGCGAGTTCATGACTTCGGTGGATCGCGGAGATGTGCAGAAAGTCACGATTCAGGGCCATAATATTCAGGGAGAATATAAAAACGGGGAACGCTTTCGAACC